>JBDIAM010000257.1:0-5264 GCA_039812445.1 Piscicoccus intestinalis
CGTGAACTTCCCGCGTGAACTTCCCGCGTGAACTTCCCGCGCCAACTTCCTGCGCGGCGCGCGTGGCTGACCGGTGGCGGCGGGGCGGGTGCGGCACACTGCGCAAGAGGTCGTCGGGCGCGCGGGCCGCTGCGCTCCCGCCCGGCGAGACCGCCTCGACCGGCCGGGGGGCCGTTGCCGCGGAGGCCGGGTGCACCCCCGACGAGAGGAAGCCATCCATGACCGCGCGAACTTCGACTTCCCAGCGCGCGCTGCGGTTCTCGCGCTCTCCACTGACGGCCGTCGGCGTCGCCGCGGCGCTCGGCGCGCTCGCGGCCGGGTTGGCGCCCGCGGCAGCGGCGGCGCCCGCCACCGCGCGAGGTCCGCGCGCGGACTCCCTGGCCGTCGGCGATCTCGCGTTCGTCGACGTCGCGGTCGCGACGCTGTGGTCGCAGCCGGGCCTGGCGCGCGCGATCGACGCCCCCTCGCTGAGCAACCCCGTGGACCTGCGGGCCTGGAACCTCAACCTGCAGCACACCGCCTCCCGGGAATGGCTTTCGGAGGGAAGCAAACTCGAGACGCAGGCGTTGCTCGGCACGCCGGTGCAGGTGACAGCCGTCGACGGCGACTGGGTGAAGGTGGTCGTCGAGGGGCAGCCGACGCCGCGCGACGAGCGCGGCTACCCGGGGTGGGTGCCCGCCGCCCAGCTCGTCGAGAACGAGAGTTTCGATGCGTTGCGCGCGCAGCAGCGGCGGGCGGTCGTCACCGGCCTGACGACCTGGCTCAGCAAAGACTCCGCCGCCCGCAACCGCACCACCGAGATCAGCGTCAACACCGAACTGCCCGTCGTCGGCTCCCGCCCCGGGCGGGTCAAGGTCGCCCTGCCCGACGGGTCGCGCCGCTGGGTGAGCGCGGCGGACGTCGACGTGCGCACCCCCGACGCGCAACTGCCCCGCCCCTCGGGGCAGGACATCGTCGACACCGGCAGCCGCTTCCTCGGGCTGCGCTACCTGTGGGCCGGCGTCTCGGCCTTCGGGTTCGACTGCTCCGGGTTCACGCACACGGTGTTTCGCGCCCACGGCATCACGATCCCGCGCGACTCCGGGCCGCAGTCGCGCTCCGGGGAGGCGGTCGCCCGCGAGAACCTGCGCCCCGGCGACCTCGTGTTCTTCGCCGGGCCCGGGGGAGTGGGCCGCGTGCACCACGTCGCGATCTACGCCGGAGACGGCACGATCCTGCACTCGCCGAACTCCGCCCGCAACGTCGAGCTCGTCGATCTCGACCGCTTCGATGTCGACAAGGAGTACGCCGGCGCGCGCCGGTACCTGTGACGCGAACCGCTACGCGAACGCGGCCCGCGCCCCGAGTGGGCGCGGGCCGCGGTGTCGCGGGCGGCGCGTCGTCAGCCGCGGTAGGGGCTGGCCGAGAGCACCTTGACGGTGATCGTCTTGCCGTTGGGGGCCTCGTAGGTGGCCTCGTCGCCGGCCTTCTTGCCCATGATGGCGCCACCGAGCGGAGACTTCTCCGAGTAGACGTCGATGTCCTCGCCCTGGATCTCGCGGCTGCCGAGCAGGAAGCGCATCTCGTCGCCGAACATGTCGATGGTGACGACCATGCCGGGCTCGACGACGCCGTCGTCCGGCGGCGGCTCGCCGACGACGGCGTGCTCGAGGAGCTGCGTGAGCTGGCGGATGCGGGCCTCCATCTTGCCCTGCTCCTCCTTGGCCGCGTGGTAGCCGCCGTTCTCCTTGAGGTCGCCCTCCTCACGGGCCGCCTCGATTCGCTTCGAGATCTCGGTGCGGCCCTCGCTCGACAGACTGTCGAGCTCCGCCTTGAGGCGGTCGTACGCCTCCTGGGTGAGGTAGCTCGACTGGGTCGGGACTTCGGACACGGGACTACTCCTTGGTGATATGCGTCACGACCGCCACGGACTCTGCGTGGCGGTCGCCGGTGCATTGCTGCGGTGTGTATTGCGTTGTGGTGCGTCGGGCCCGCGGTCGGCGCGGGTGCCGTTGTCGGCCTGCCCGAAGTCGCGGGTGATGTCGACCGCTGGCGGGCAGCGGACCCACGGGTCCTCCCCGTGCGTGCTCGACATCCCGGGCCGGCGGTGCAGGACGTTGAAGTATCCGACTATATGCCCCCGATGGCCGCAGGGCATGCAAGTCCCGGCGTCAACGGACTCGGCGCAGGCCCCCGCCGATCGCCGCGCGGCCCTGCGACCAGCCGGAATTCACGCCGCTTCGGGCGCCGTGATCGTCCGCCGACTCCTCGTCAACGCCGGTGCGGCCGGCTGTTTACGGCCCGTCACTGCTCCGCGCAGGTGCGAACCGTGCCGATCACGGCGAGGCTCGTCGTGCGGATCCGCGTCTGCGTGATGGTGCTGAGCTGGTCCGACGGCGGAACGGTCACCGTCGTGCGGCCGACCACGCCGTGGTTGGTCTCCTGCGCCAGCACGGTGCACACGGCCGTCATCTCCCGCGGCTTGGTCACCTCGAACCGCACGACGACCGTCTCGTCGTCGACCACGTCGTAGGAGACGTCCCGCCAGTTCGGCTTCGTGGCCGTCGCCGACAGCGCGAACCACACTCCCATCGCGGTGCCGAGGAGCCCGAGGATCACGCCGACGACGACGAACCGCCGGCGGGCCGCGCTCAGCGCGCGCCATGCCTCCCGAATGCGCGGGCCGCTGCCGGCCCGGACCTCCTCCGACTCCAGCGACTCCTCCGACTCGACGCCGTGGACACCAGGCACACCAGGCGCACCGGGAGCACCGGGAGCCGGGTCGGTGCTCGAGCCGGCTCGGGCGCTGCGCTGCTCGCGCGGGTCGTCACGGGGGGCCACGCCGTCACTGTACGCTCGCGCGCGCAGGCGCCGCCGGAGGGTCGTGTCGGGGTGCGGTGACACAATGGACGCCAGCGTCGGCTCATGCCGCCTGGGCGAGCCGACCCGCCACCGCAGTCACCTGCGCCGACACCCCCGAGGAGCCCACCGCGTGAGCGAACCCCTGCGACTGCTTGCCGTGCACGCGCACCCCGACGACGAGTCGAGCAAGGGCGCCGCGACCATGGCTCACTACGTCGCGCGCGGCGACGACGTGCTGGTCGTGTCGTGCACCGGTGGGGAACGCGGTGACGTGCTCAATCCGCGGCTCAAGGACGACCCCGACGTCATGGCCGACCTGCCGGCCTTCCGGCGTCGCGAGATGGCCCGCGCCCAGGAGATCCTCGGCGTGCGGCACGCGTGGCTCGGGTTCATCGACTCCGGTCTGCCCGAGGGCGACCCGCTGCCGGCGCTACCGGAGGGGTGTTTCGCCCTGCAGCCGATCGAGGTCACCTCACAGGCCCTGGTGCGGGTCATCCGCGAGTTCCGCCCGCACGTCGTGACGACCTACGACGAAGACGGCGGGTACCCGCACCCCGACCACATCATGTGCCACGTCGTCACGGTCGCCGCGTTCCGCGCGGCGGGCGACCCGAACGCCTTTCCCGAGGCCGGCGCCCCGTGGCAACCCCTCAAGCTCTACTACAACCAGACCCTGTCGGGTCGCCGGGTGCGCGCCTTCCACGAGGCGATCCTCGCCCGCGGGCAGGTGTCGCCGTTCGAGCAGTGGATGGAACGCTGGAAGGACCGGATCGACCGGCCCACGACCACGCACGTGCCGGTCGGCGACCACTTCGAGACCCGCAACCAGGCGCTGCTCGCGCACGCCACGCAGATCGACCCGGACGGCACGTGGTTCGGCGTGCCGCTCGCCGTCGAGCGCGAGGTGTGGCCCACCGAGGACTTCGAGGCGGCGCTGTCGTACGTGCCGATCGCCGACGGCGAAGACGACCTGTTCGCCGGGCTCGGTGACGGTCGGCGCGCCGACGACCTGGCGGCCCGAGCGCTGGCCGGTGAGCTTCCCGTCGTGTACGACGAGATCAAGGAGAAGGAGGCCTGACATGGGCAACTACAACCAGAGCATCAGCGCGGGGCTGGGTGGCTTTCTCGCGGCATTCCTGCTCGGCTGCGCGCTCTGGCTGCTCATGCGGAACATGAACAAGCACCTGCGCAACGTCGCCTACCAGGAGGAGCGCGAGCGCGCCCGGGCCGAGGCCGGCAGGCACGCTCGTGCGGCGAGCGACGCGGCCGCCGCCCCGGGCGAGGTCGATCCCGGCGAGGAGCGGGGCGCCGCCGACTCGGTGCAGACCCGGCCGCGGAGCCTGGCGGCCGGCTATCCCAAGGACGCGACCGAGCCCACCCGCGAGGCCTGAGCCCGGCTCCGTCGCCGGATCGGCGCCGGATCGGCGCCGACCGGTCCGCGGCCCGAGCAGATCGGGCGCAGATCGGGCGCAGGTCGGGCGCAGCTCGGCACCGGCGCTCCCGTGGTGGGTTGGCGTGCGCTCGGTGCTGGTGGCGCTGCGGTCAGGCCTGCAGGGCGGCGCCGGAGGAGACGACGACCGCCGCGGCGGCGAAGTGCGCGGCGAACGCCGCGATCGTCAGCGCGTGGAAGATCTCGTGGAAGCCGAACAGCCGCGGCGAGGGGTCCGGGCGACGCAGCCCGTAGACGATGCCGCCGAGGGTGTACAGCACGCCGCCGGCCACGATGAGGCCGAGCACCAGCGCCCCGCCGGAACGGTAGAACGGCTCGACGTAGAAGATCGCCACCCAGCCCAGGCCGATGTAGATCGGCGTCGACAGCCAGCGCGGCGCCGATACCCAGCAGACCTTGAAGACGACCCCGGCCGACGCGCAGACCCACATGATGGCCAGCAGCGTGCGGGCCTGGCCGCTGGGCAGCAGCGTCATCGCGAATGCGGTGTACGTCCCCGCGATGATGAGAAAGATGTTCGCGTGGTCGAGCCGCTTGAGGAGCCGGTGCGCCGACGGCCGCCAGCGGCCCCGGTGGTAGAGCGCGGAGGTGCCGAAGAGCAGCGCCGCGGTCGCGACGAAGATCGCGACGCCGATGCGGCCCCGTTCGGTCGGCGTGGTGGCGACGAGCGCGAGGCCGGCGAGGACGACCAGCGGAAACGCGGTCGCGTGCAGCCAACCCCGCAGCCGCGGGCGGACGGCGTCGACGATCTCGGCGGCCGACTCGATCGCCGAGCCCAGCCGCCCGTCGCGCAGGTCCTGCACGGCCTCCCCGGCGTGCGTGCGCACCCGGTCGAGGGTCTCGTGCTCCTCGCAGGCCCCCTGCGATCGGTCGGGCCCGGGGTGAGGCGCGGTGTCGCGAGCGTGGCTGACCATGACTCGAGACTAACTTACGCAACCGTAGGTTAGCGAACGGCCGGGGTGTGCCGGACGGC
>JBDIAM010000258.1:0-5226 GCA_039812445.1 Piscicoccus intestinalis
GCGCGCGAGGCGATCGGGCGGCACGCCGCGCCGCCGCTCGTGCTCGCCGCCGTCGAGGAGTACCTGCCGCGGCTGAAGGAGACGGGTCTGCTGCCGACGCTGCTCGACGACGTCGTCGCCGGCAATCCCGACACCACCACGCCCGCCGACCTGCTCGAGCGCAGCCGCGAGATCGCGGTCGCCCGCCTCGACGCCGCGACCGCCGAGCGTCGCGAACGGGCCGAGGAACTGGTCGGCACCGGCCGCGCGACCGTCGACCCCGGCTCCGTGCTGACTGCGGCGCACGAGGGACGCGTCGGCGAGCTGCTCATCGACCCTGACGCCAACGGCATCGCCGGGCACGACGCCGCCGCCGACGCCACGTCGCTCGACGAGGCGGTCGTCGCCGCGCTGCTCACCGGCGCCGAACTGCACCACGTGCCCGGCCTGCCCGACTCCGCCCGTTCCGCCGCGCTCCTGCGCTACTGACGCCCGCGGGCCGCTGCAGCCGCGCCCGAGCCCCAGCAACGGCGCCCCTTGGAACGCAGCGCCCCCAGCAGCGGAGCCCCATCAGCACCGCGCCCACCTGGCGCCGTGAACCGCTGAACCGCACGTGAGCCTGTGCCATCGAACCGGACCGCCCGGCTGCCGCTGAGCCGCCTCTGCGGAGGTGGTTCGGCGGCAGCCGAGCGGTCTCGTCTCGACCGCCGAGACCGCCATCCCAGGAGTCGGGATGCCCGGCCGACGCAGGCCGCCCGGGCGAACGCCCCGAACGCCCGCGCGCACGTCCGTGAAGACTGCGTGTCGTGGTCAGAACTGCGACACGGACAGCAGTTCTCACAACGACACGCAGTTTTGAGCGAGGGGGGTGGGAGGGCGGTAGGGGGCGGGGTCAGGGTTCGATGAGACCGGCGCGGATGGCGTACTTGGTGAGCTCGAGGCGGTCCTTGAGGCCGAGCTTGGTGAGGATGTTCGCGCGGTGGCGCTCGACGGTCTTGGGGCTGATGAACAGCATCTGCGCGATGTCGCGGCCGGAGTGGCCTTCGGCGATGAGCTTGAGCACCTCCTCCTCGCGGGACGAGAGCACCGTCGAGTCGTCCTCGGGTCCGCCTCGGCGCGAGAGGTATTCGCGGATGATCGTGCTCAGCGCCCCCGGGTAGAGGAAGGGTTCGCCGCGCAGCGCGGCCCGGCAGGCGTGGATGAGGTCGCGGTCGGCCACCGACTTGTGCACGTAGCCCGCCGCACCCACCTTCAGCGCCTCGAACAGGTACTGCTCGTTGTCGTGCATCGACAGCAGCAGCACCGCGACGCCGAGCTTGCGGCGGCCGATCTCGCGCGCGGCCTGCAGCCCGGTCATCCGCGGCATCGACACGTCGAGGATCGCCAGGTCGACGCCGCCCTGCACGAGCCGGTCGACGGCCTCCGCGCCGTCGGAGACCTCGCCGACCACCGTGAAGTCGGGTTGGGATTCCAGGATCAGCCGCACCCCCTGACGCACCAGCGCGTGGTCGTCGGCCAGCAGGATCCGGGCCGGGGTGGGCTGGTTCATGAGGCGCTCTCCTCTCGATCGCCGGTGGTCACCGGAACGCAGAATCTCACGAGCGTGCCCGGGCGCACCTCACCACGGCGCGCCGGGCGGATCGAGAGCTGCCCGCCGACGAGCGCGGCCCGCTCGGTCATGCCGGTGCGCCCGGTGCCCGGCGGGCCGCTGACACCGACTCCGTCGTCGGACACCTCGAGCACCAACAGGGAGCCGGTCGGGCCCGGTTCCGCGCGCAGGGTCACCTGCACGGTGTCGGCCTGCGCGTGCCGCAGCACGTTCGTCAGCGCCTCCTGCGCGATGCGGTAGGTGACCAGCTCCTGGTCGGCGGAGGCCCCCGGCACCTCGGCGATGTCGCGGCGCACGCGCAGGGCGCCGTCGCGGGCCGCCTCGGTGGCCAGCGACGTCAGCGCGGGAGCGAGCCCGAGATCCTCCAGCACGCCGGGGCGCAGCTGCGCGGCGACCGTGCGCACCTCCTGCAGGGCCGTGCGCACCGCCTCCTGGGCACCCTCGAAATCCTCGTGCAGCTCGCTCGGCACGCTGTGCACGACGCGGCCCAGGCGCAGCAGCGCGACGGTCAGCGTCTGCCCGACCTGGTCGTGCAGCTCCCGACTCACCCGCTGCCGCTCCCGCTCCTGGGCGGTCAGCGCCAGGCCGGCGGCGCGGGTCTCCTCCGCGGCGAGACGGTCGAGGAGCCCGTTGTAGGCGAGCGCGACCTGCCCGACCTCGTCGTCGCGGCGCACCCGCGCCCGCCCCGGCGCGCTGACGCCCTCGCGCTGCTCCATGACGACCCGCAGCTCGCGCAGCGGGGCCAGCGTCTTGCGCAGCACGAGGGCCGAGACCACCAGCGTCACCAGCAGCAGCGCGGTCAGCTCGACGAGCTCGGCGGTGCTGATGGGGTGGGAGACCGAGGCCGGCGACAGCGCGAGCAGGGCCACGAAGCCGATGAACAACGCCGCGATCGGCAGGAACAGCTGCACGAACATCGTCACCCGCGCACTACCTCCGTACATGCCAGACTCCGCCCAGATGAGGGTCGCCACCACTGTGCCCCATCCGGGCCGCTGTGCACGATGGATCGCGAACGGACTTGTGGTCCACACCGCATCGGACCGACGGGGCGATCGAGCAGTACCCCGTGTCGGCCCACTCTGCACAAGGAGCCATCGTGATCGGCGCACCGATCGTGGTCGGGGTCGACGGGTCGTCGGCAGCGACCGATGCCGCGCGCTGGGCCGCCATGTGGGCGCAGCGCGCCGGCCGCCCCCTGCGGCTGTTGTCGGCCTCCGCGAGCCGCGAACGACGCGGGCTCACCTCGCTGTTCGTGCGGGAGACGGCGGCCGTGCTGGAGCGCCACCCCGACCTCAGCGTCGACTGCGTGCACGAGTGCGCCGACGCCTCCGCGGCCCTCATCGAGGCGAGTCGCTCGGCGGAGGCGGTCGTCGTGGGTTCGCGCGGCGCCGGCGGCTGGGAGGCCAGCCGCATCGGCGGAGTGGCCCGCGACGTCAGCGCCTACGCGCGGTGCGTCGTGGCGATCGTGCCGCCCGGCGAGTCGTTTCCGCCCCAGGGACCGGTCGTCGTCGGTGTCGACGGCTCCCCGGAGTCGGAGGAGGCGGCCGAGTTCGCCGCCCGGCAGGCGTGCGCCTGGCGCCGCGACCTGCTCGTCGTCACCGCCTACCCGGCGGACGGGCACCTCGCGTCGAGCGCGGCGAGCGGGCAGAGCGTGGCGACCGGGACAACCACCCAGACGGTCCGCACGGCCGTGACACCCGGGGCGGCCGGAGCGACCGGGGCGACCGGGGCGACGGGCACGCCCGCCGACGAGCGGGAGGCGGCCGCCGTCGCTCACCGGGGCGCGCAGGTGGCCGCCGAAGCCCTCGCCGCCGAACCCGCCTGGTCCGGGCGCATCGAGGCCCGCGCGCTGCCGGGCCGTCCCGCGCTCGTGCTGGCCGACCTGGCGGCCGGCTGCTCGCTCGTCGTCGTCGGGGCCCGCGGCGCGGGCGGGTTCGCCGGCAAGCTCATCGGCGCGACCAGCCGCGCGGTGCTCGAGGTGACGAACGGACCGGTCGCCGTCGTGCGGGCCTGAGCGCACCCGTCCGTCGCAGTCGCGGCCTACGCTGCGGGCATGCCCCGCTATGTCGCGTTCCTACGCGCGGTCAACCTCGGCGCCAACCGCCGCTTCGGCGGGCCCGACCAGGTCGCGGCCACCGTCGCGGCCGGCGGGCGCGACGTGCAGACCTACCTGGCCACCGGAAACGTGCGGCTCACCTCACCCCGACGTTCCACCGACGCGGTCGCCCGCGACCTGGAGGCCGCCTACCTCGCCGACCGCGGCTTCGAGGTGCCGACGGTGGTGTTCACGCCCGAGCAGCTGCGGGCCGTCGTCGCCGACGCCGACGACCTGATCGCGCAGCACGGCGAACCGGCCCGCGTGCTCGTCACCCTCTACGCCCGCGAGCCGGAGACGGAGGCGGTCACCGCGGCTCACGCCCTCGACCTGCCCGACTCCGTGTACGTGCGCGGCCGCGCCGCCCACGCCTTCCTCAGCGGCGACGTGCACACCTCGACGCTGTTGCGGCACAAGACCTTCGGGGAACTCGGCGCGGGCACCGCACGCACCCTGACCGTGCTGCGCACGATCGCGCAGCGCTGGTGCGAACCGTCGTGAGTATTCGGGATGCGGATCAGGCTCCGAGCAGGTCGCGCAGCACGGTGACGACACCGTCCTGCGTGTTGGCCGGCGCCATGTGTCGAGCAACTGCGACAACATGCGGGTGGGCGTTGGCCATCGCGTAGGAGTGGGTGGCGGCCTGCAGCATCTGCACGTCGTTGAGGTAGTCGCCGAACGCGGCGGTCTGGTCGGCGGTGATGCCCATGGCCTCCTGCAAGGCTCGCACCGCGACGCCCTTGTCGACGCCGACGTTCATGATGTCGATCCAGTGCTGCCCGGAGACGACGACCTGATGGTCGTCGCGAAAGTCCTGCAGGTGCGGAAACGTGTCGGTCTCCGCGTTGCCGAAGTCGTAGAGCGCGACCTTGAGCACGTCGTCGTCGACGGCGAGCAGGTCGGTGACGTCCTGCAGCTGCTTGTAGTAGATGTCTGCTTCAGCGTGGAACGGCGGGTCGGTGCGTTCGATGTACGCGGAGCGCTTGCCGCACACGACGACGCCGATGTCGTGCCCGTCGGCGGCCAGGGCCCGGCAGCGGTCGACGACCGCCGCGACGAACCCCGCATCGAGGCTGTTCGACGACACCTCGGCGCCGTCGCGCACGACGTAGGTGCCGTTCTCGGCGATGAACGCCAGGCCCTGCGGCGCGCCCGGCGCGCCGGCGAACATCGTCGCGAGCGTGGCGTATTGGCGACCGCTCGCGGGGGCGAAGACGATCCCGCGCTCGCGCATGACGCCCAGCAGCGGCCACAGCCCCGCGGGGATGCGGCCATGCCCGTCGAGCAGGGTGCCGTCCATGTCGACGACGACGAGCCGCACGTCGACCGGCGATTCCCCCGGCTGGCTCACTGGTGTCCTCCTTCGTCGCGGTCCCCCGGCACGCTATCGCGCCGCGAGGCGCGCGGACCGGCCGCGCCCCGCGGCGAAACGAGGGCGCGCGGGGATAATCGAGGTCAGGCCGGGTGGGGGCGCCGGCACGACGACCGATGGCGGGCGAGGCGCCCGCCGGCGAAGGGGAGACCATGGCCACGCGAGCGC
>JBDIAM010000259.1:0-5225 GCA_039812445.1 Piscicoccus intestinalis
GGGTGGTGCGCGGCGTACTCGCCGGTGGCGACGCCGAGCACCCCGAGGTTGCCGAGCAACAGCCGGTTGACCTTGACCTGCGGGATGTCCCCCGCGGTGAAGCCGAGCACGAGCACGCGACCTTCGGGCGCCAGCGACCGCAGCGAATCGGTGAAGCGATCGCCGCCGACGGGGTCGACGACCACGTCGACACCCCGCCCGTCGGTGAGTTCCCTTGCCGCGTCCTTGAATCCGTCGGCGTCGACGACCTCGTGGGCACCGGCCTCGCGGGCCGGGCCCCCGCGCCGGGCGGCGTCGGCCACGACGGCGATGACCCGCGCGCCGTCGGCTGCCGCCACCTGAACGCACGCGGTGCCGAGGCCGCCGGAGGCCCCGTGCACGAGCACCGTCTCCCCGGCCCGCAGCGCCCCGCGGTGCTCGAGCGCGAAGACCGCGGTGAGGTAGTTGAGAGTGACCGCGGCCGCGACGTCGAACGACATCCCCGGCGGCATCGGGAACACGTTGACGGCCGGGCAGGCCACCTGCTCGGCGTACCCGCCGTGCCAGCACAGGGCTGCGACCCGGTCGCCGGCGGCCAGGCCCGACCCGTCCGGCGCCGACACCACGACCCCCGCCACCTCCATGCCCGGCGCGAACGGCAGCTCCGGCCGCCGCTGGTACAGGCCCCGCGTCATGAGCAGGTCGGGAAAGGCCACCCCGGCGCGGTGCACGTCGATGAGCACCTCGTTGCCGCCGGGCACCGGAGCCGGTAGCTCCCCCAATGCGAGGGCCGCCAGGCCCTCCAGCCGATCGACCACCATCGCGCGCATCGAACCACCTGCCCGAATCATCCGAACACCGTCGAAGCTCGAACCTAGCGCGATGCCCTCGAAGGGTGATGGGTTCGCCCGCGTCGCGAAGGCACCGCGGGGCACGTCATCGCTTAGATCTCGTAGACGAGGGAGTCGGTGTCGGCGGGCCCTGCGGCAGGGAGCGGTCGATGCCCTGGGTGTCGACCCAGATCGGGGAGGTCCAGGCCATCTCGCCGTCGACGAGGATGAGCCGGGCGTAGAGGAACGACGTGGCGCGCGGCGGCGCGTCGTCGGTCCAGGTGACGTCGAGGCTTGTGACGCCGAAGGATTCTAGGGCGCCGACGCTGGGTTGCAGGCGGAGGCGGCCGCTCGTCTCCTCGCTGACCTGACGGCCGGGAGCGTGGGTCACGTCGTCGTCGGGCAGGTCGAGTTCGATGTCGCCGCGCGCGAGCCGATCGACGAGGCGGCCGAGCGAACCGCTGGCGTCGCGGCCGTTGACCCGCACGCGCACGCCCGCGTCGCGGGGCCCGACGACGCTCAGCTCGACGCAGCCGCGTTGGGCGCCGTACGGCTCCCCGAAGCTGAACGTCCGGTGGCTCCACCGCACACTCTTGTGTGAGATGGAATCGACCTCGGGGCCCACGAATTCGGGCACGACGATGCGGGCGCCGCCGCTGACCGTGAGCCGGCCGTCCCAGGTGGTGGTCACGTCGGCCTCGCCCCACTCGACGCGCACGTCGGCGCGCACCCAGCCGGTCGGCAGTTCGCCGCCCGACCCGCGCACGCTGTGCACGACCTGCCCGTCGCGGATGAGGTCGAGCCGCGCGATCGGCGCGTACGCCTGCGCGTGCACCCGGTAGGTGCGCGGGGCGTCGGGCGGCAGCGTGAGCTCCGAGCCCAAGAGGTGCTCGTCGAGGCGCAGGTCGAGCACGACATCGCGGGTGGTGGCGGCGAACGTGCGCCGGTTCCATAGGCCGTCGAAAACGTCGGCGCGACTCAGGCTCCGCGCGAACACCCCGACGTAACTGGCGCCGTGCCCGTGGTCGGAGGAGGCGATGAGCCCGAACCGGTGCCCGCGCATGAGCCCGTCGACGGTGAAGGTGCCCGCGGCGGTGCCGTCGCTGTACTGCCGAAAGCAGTTGATCGACTCGTAGTTGCCGCGGCAGGCCTGGAAGACCTCGACGAGGCGGCTGTACCGGGGGTCGTGAAAGTCCCAGTCGTTGTAGACCATCGCGGAGCCGGGGTGGTGCGGGATCGTGATCGCCGGAAACTGCGGGTGCGCCGCGAGGCCCGCCCACAGCCCGGCCGGATCCTCCGTGCCGTCAGCGAAGGCGGAGAAGATCGGGGCGCCGCGCTCGACGTCGCCGTAGATGACGTTCTGGTGCCCGCGGGCGGCGGAGGTCCATTCGAAGCCGTAGAGCGGCACGAACCGGCCCGGCACGTGCAGCAGGTCGGCGATCTTCTGGATGCTCCACCACTGGTAGGCGGTGGAGTTCTCGGCGTGGTCGGTGACGGCCCAGAAGTCGTATTCGCAGACGTCCCAGGCGTATCGGTAGAAGTCCTCGAGGGAGGGCTCGTCGCCGGCGGTGCACCGGCTGACGAGGGAGTGCCGGTGCAGATCCCCCCAGAACAGTGTGTAATCGCCGTCGGCGGTCCGCGCGGTGTAGCGCTCGCGTCGAGCGGAGTCGGCCCCGCCGGCCCCGGCGGCACCGACGCCACCAGCAGCACCGCCGGCCCCGACCCAGCGGCGGGACTCGACGCGGCCGGTGGAGACGACCTCGGAGCCGACGACGACGGTGGCGCGGGGCGGGCAGGCGGGGCCGGCGGAGGCGAGGCGGGCGGTGACGATCTGACCGGCTCCGTGCACGCCGTGCCAGATGACCGAGCCGTGGTGGTCGGCGAGGTAGGGGCATTCGCGGCCGCCGAAGCCCTCGGTCCAGTGCAGGGCGCGTTCGAGGCGGCCGTCGCCTTGGGTGGCGATGACGACCCCCTCGCCGCTGACCGCGACCGACGGCTCCTCGAGGGTGGCGTCGGTGCCGGTGAAGGTGATCGGCGGCTCCCAGCCGTTCGGGCCGAGCGCCTGGGCGGCGGCCTCCCAGTAGTAGGTCATGAGGGGTAGTTGGCGGTGCACGCGGTAGGCGACGACGAGTCCGCCGTCGGGGGTGGCGGCCAGGCGCGGCATGGCGGAGGGCACGACGTTGAGGGAGGGCGCGAGGTCGCCGGGGGCCTCGCGCAGCCGCACGCGCCGACCCTGGTCGGTGGTGTCGTCGATGGCGACGACGCGGAAGGAGGCGCTGACCTCGGGCAGCAGCTCGGGCGGCACGGAGGCGCCGGGGGCTCGCATGCCGTCCTGGGAGGCGGTGATGTCGGCGGCGGTGCCGGGCCGTCGTTTGAGGCGGGTCGGGCCGCTGGCGCCGTGGCCGGTGACGGTGATGACGTCGAAGGCGCACCACAGGCGCCCGTCGGTGGTGCTGGCGAGGCTGGGGTGCAGGGCGTAGTCGGTGCCGCCGGTGATGACGTGCACGGGGCCGAGGCGCTCGGTGCCGCGGCGGGCGCCGATGCGGCGGCGGACGGCGACGGCGTAGCGGCCGTCGACGTATTCGGCCCAGGCGTAGGCGGACCCGTTGGGGGTGGAGGCGACGGCCGGGTCCCACACGTTGCCGTCGACGCCCTCGCTGACGAGCACGGGCTCGCCCCAGGCGGGTTCGCCGCCGGACCGATCGGCGGGGTGCAGGCGTCGGGCGTAGATGCCGAACCGGCCGGGTTCCTGGGGGTGCCCCGTGCCGTTCCCGTCGGCGTGTTCACTGTCGGCGCTGTCGGCGCCGTCGGCGCCGCTGTGCTCGGTGCGGGGCAGGCGGCCCTGCCAGACGATCTCGATGACGCCGTCGGAGTGGGTGACGACCTCCTGGTTGAAGGAGGGGCCGTCGCTGGTGCTGACACGCTCGGCCGACGACCAGCCCTGGGCGCCGCGGCAGGTGGCCCAGACGGCGACGTCGTGGCCGTCGCGGCGGCCGAAGAACACCCACGGGGTACCGTCGGCGCCGAAGGCGGCGGTGGGCCGGAAGACGTCGGCGAGATCGGGTAGGACGGACTCTGATTCGCCGACGCCCGGGCCTGCTGCGCCGAGGCCGTCGTCGCCCGGGGAGCCGGGGCCGTCGAGGCGTGCGACGAGTCGGTCACCCTCGCCCTCGACCCACTCGATCCACGCGATGAGGGTGCCGCCGGTGGGACTGGTGGCGATGCTCGGCCGGGCGGCATGGCTGCTGGGCACGGAGACGGCGGCACCGCGGGTGTGACCGGGCAGCGGGGCGGCCTGTTCGAGGACGCGCTCGGCGAGGGCGATCTGGGCGGGGATACGACCGGCTCCCTCGTCGACCCACATGTAGCGCAGCGGGTCGGGGTCGAGGCTGGCGACGGTGGCGGAGGTGTCGAGGCAGGCGTCGATAGCGTCGGCGAGACGGTGGTTGAAGGCGAGCACGAGTTCGAGGTCGGCGCGCTGCTGCGGGGTGTAGTCGCCGGTGTGGTGGTCGGCGGAGCAGCCGTGCGCGTGACCGTGATGCGAGTGGCCGTGGGAGTGTCCGTGGGCATGCCCGTGCGAGTGGCCGAAGGTGTGGTCGGCGGGGCTGTTACCAGCGGGGCCGTGGTCGCCGTGCGTGTGCTCGCTCATCGAACCTCCCGTGACCTGCGGCCGCGCGCCGACGGGTCGGCCACGATCATGGCAGGCCCGTCGAGCATCACGAATGCGGCCCACGCAACGTCGGCGGGCGGCCGCTCGATTCAGAAGGGCGGGGGTTCTGCGCCGAGCGCCTGGTGGTGCTCGGTGGCGATGCGGGTAGCTCGTTCGGCGGCGAGCTCGTCTCGGAGGCGGGTGATTTCGTCGCGGAGCCGGTTGAGTTCGCGGGGGTGGGCGACGGCGTCGTCGTCGATGGCTTGGAGGTCTTCGGCGTTGATGAGGACTTTCCGTGGCGGCCGGTCGCCGGGATGCTCACTGTTGCCCTCGGCGAGGGGATCGCTGGAGCTGTCGGCGCAGGGTGCGCCACTGCGCTCACCGCAGTGCTCATCGCGGCCTTCGGCGCAGGACACGCCAGTGCGCGCACCGCAGTGCTTGTTGCGGCCTTCGTCGCTGGGCACGCCGGAGCACTCGGCCGCGGCGTCGCCGGGTGCCGCGTCGGACGAGGCCGATTCGTCGGCGAGAGCGTCGATGTGGAGGCCGAATTCGCGGTAGTCCATCGGGAACGTCGGGTAAATCCGTCCGTCGGGTAGGCGCCATTCGATGACGCCGTCGGGGGTGATCCAGGCGGCCCAGTGCCTGCGGGTCTTCTTCGCGTGATGCCGCTCGCACCCGTCCGCGATCGTGTCGCCGCGGGTGGTGCCGCCGTCGCGGACCTCGACGACGTGGTCGAGCTGGCACCGCGCCGCCGGTACGGCACACCC
>JBDIAM010000260.1:0-5145 GCA_039812445.1 Piscicoccus intestinalis
CGACGACACCGGTCCTCCTGTTCGCGATCGCGCGTTGCCCCCTGCGAAACGCGCGACCCCACGACCCGTCGGATCGCACAGCCGGGCAGCTCGGCCGCCGCGTGATCTCCTCCCCCGACCACGCGGCGGCCTCGCCGTCTGCTCGACGCTCGGGTGCGACGAGCTCCCCCTCCGGTTTTGATCCTGCCCGGTTCGTCCCGAGCTGTCGTGAGTAGGGCTACTCAACCCCCGCCTGCCCATCGGAGGATTCCGGAGCCCCCCTGGCGTGCGGCCACTCTGGGAGACTGACCCCGTGAGCGCTCAGAACAGTGTGGTGATCGTCGGCGGCGGCCCCGGTGGATACGAGGCGGCCTTGGTGGCAGCGTCGTTAGGCGCCACCGTGAACCTCGTGGAGAACGAGGGCACGGGCGGCGCGGCGGTGCTCACCGACTGCGTGCCGAGCAAGGCCCTCGTCGCCACCGGCGACTACCTGGGTCGGCTCGCGGCGGGCGCCGCGCGGCTCGGGGTGCACGACTCCCGGCGCGGCCGGGAGCCCTCGTCGGAGCAGGCGGCGGTCGACCAACTCGTCTCCGTGGTCGACCTCGGGCGCGTCAACGACCGCATCATGGACCTGGCGAAGGCGCAGAGCCGCGACATCCAGGGCGGGCTCGAGCGCGCCGGGGTGCGGGTGCTGCGGGGGCGCGGCCGCATGGTCGACGCGTCGACCGTCGAGGTCGCCGGCGCCGACGGCACGCAGCGCCTCGAGGCCGACATGGTCCTGCTCGCCACCGGCGCCTCCCCGCGCGAGCTGCCCAGCGCCCGGCCCGATGGCGAACGCATCCTCACCTGGCAGCAGGTGTGGACCCTGCGGGAGGTGCCGAAGCGCCTCATCGTCGTCGGATCCGGTGTCACCGGCGCCGAATTCGCCCAGGCGTACCTGCATCTGGGCAGCAACGTCGTGCTCGTGTCCTCGCGCGAACGCGTGCTGCCGGGCGAGGACCCGGACGCCGCCGAGGTGATCGAGGGCGTCTTCCGCGACCGCGGCATGGAGGTGCTGAGCCGGTCGCGGGCGGCCGGGGTCGAGCGCCGCGGAGACGGGGTCGTCGTGCGCCTCGAGGACGGCCGCGAGGTCGAGGGGAGCCACGCGCTGCTCGCGGTCGGCTCGGTGCCGCAGACGCGCGATCTGGGCCTGGAGGAGACCGGGATCGAGACCGGACCGAACGGGCACATCACCGTCGACCGGGTCTCCCGCACGAGCGTGCGCGGCGTCTACGCGGCCGGCGACTGCACCGGTGTGCTCCCGCTGGCGTCCGTGGCCGCCTCCCAGGGCCGCATCGCGGTCGCGCACGCGCTCGGCGACACCGTGCACCCGCTGTCGACGCAGGGCATCAGCGCGAACATCTTCACCGACCCCGAGATCGCCACGGTCGGCATCAGCCAGGCGACGGCCGACGCCGAGGACGTGCGGACGCTGACGATGCAACTGGGCACGAACCCCCGCGCCAAGATGGACAACATTCGCGAAGGCTTCGTCAAGCTGTTCGCCCGCAACGGCAGCAACGTCGTCGTCGGGGGCGTGGTCGTGGCGCCCCGGGCCAGCGAACTCATCTTCCCGATCGCGCTCGCCGTGCAGCAGCGGCTCACGGTCGACCAGGTGGCCGGCACGATCACCGTCTATCCGTCGTTGTCGGGATCGATCGCCGAGGCTGCCCGCCGCCTGCACGACGCTCAGGTCTGAGGCGCCCCGACGACGATCCGCGAACACCCCGCGAACCCGACGATTCGAGGAGAGACCGCATGGTCAACCTGTCCGGAATGTTCAACAAGGCCAAGCGCGCGGTGCGGGACAACCCCGACGCGGTGCGCGGCGGCCTCGACAAGGTCGAGGGGCTCATCAACTCCAAGACCAAGGGCAAGTACGCCGACAAGCTCACCAAGGGCCGGGACGGCATCGACAAGGCGCTCGGGGTGCCCGAGGAGACCCGGGACGCCTACCGCGAGGAGGCCGGCCGCCAGGAGCGCACCGACCCCGTCTCGACGCAGCCCGTCGACGCCCCGGAGCCGATCGACACCCCGGCCCCGATCGACGACCTCACCCGCGGGACCCGCCCCGGCGACACCGGGACCGTCCCCCGACAGCCAGGTTCCGGCTCCACCGGCTCCCCGGGCGGCACCGGCGGCACCGGCACCGGCACCGGCGTCTGACCGAGCCGGTCACGACTGGCCGGTCACTGGCTCGGTCACGACTGGCCATGGCGCGCCGAACGGCCCGTCCACCGCGAGGGTGGGCGGGCCGTTCGGCGGGTGTGGCCGAGTGCGGCGGTGCTCAGAACACGTCGCCGCCGGAGACGAAGCTGCTCTCGAAGTCATCGGCGCCGTACTCGCTGGGCTCGTCGAGGCTGCCGCCCTCCGGGTCCTTGATCGTGGCCAGTACGGTGCCGCTGGTGACGGTCTCACCGACGGTGGCCTTGAGGTCGGCGATGACGCCGCTGCGGTGGGCCGTGATCGGCTGTTCCATCTTCATGGCCTCGAGCACGACGACGAGGTCGCCCTCGGAGACCGTGGAGCCCTCCTCGACCGCCACCTTGACGATCGTGCCCTGCATCGGGGCGGTGAGGGAGTCGGTCGTGGCGCCTCCGTGGCCGCCGGCGGCGGAGGCGCGCTTGCTCTTCTTGCGCTTGGCCCCGCCTCCGCCGCCGGCGAAGGCCATCTCCGCGGGCAGGGAGACCTCGAGGCGCTTGCCGCCGACCTCGACGACCACGCTGCGGCGCTCCTCGGCCTCCGGAGCCTCGGCGGTCGGGCCCGAGTACGGCTCGATGGTCGCCTCGAAGTCGGTCTCGATCCAGCGCGTGTGCACGGTGAACGGCTCGGCCGGGTCGTTCGGCGCGAACGCCGGGTCGTCGACGACCACGCGGTGGAAGCTCAGCGCGGTCGGCATGCCCTCGACGACGAACTCGGCCAGCGCCCGCCGGGACCGCTCCAGGGCCTGCTGACGCGAGGCCCCAGTGACGATGAGCTTGGCGAGCATGGAGTCGAAGGCGCCGGAGATGACGTCGCCGGCGACGACGCCGGAGTCCAGCCGCACGCCGGGGCCGGACGGGGTGTCGTAGCGCAGCACGCTGCCGGGGGCGGGCAGGAAGCCGCGGCCCGGGTCTTCGCCGTTGATGCGGAACTCGATGCTGTGCCCGCGCACGACGGGGTCGTCGTAGCCGAGCTCGGCGCCGGAAGCGATGCGCAGCTGCTCGCGCACGAGGTCGATGCCGGTGACCTCTTCGGTGACGGGGTGCTCGACCTGCAGCCGGGTGTTGACCTCGAGGAAGCTGATCGTGCCGTCGTCGGCGACGAGGAACTCGCACGTGCCGGCTCCGATGTAACCGGCCTCCTTCATGATCGCCTTGCTCGCGCGCACCAGCTCCGCGTTCTGTTCGTCGGACAGGAACGGCGCGGGCGCCTCCTCGACGAGCTTCTGGTGGCGACGCTGCAGCGAGCAGTCGCGGGTGGAGACGACGACGACGTTGCCGTGGGAGTCGGCCAGGCACTGGGTCTCCACGTGGCGCGGCTTGTCGAGGTAGCGCTCGACGAAGCACTCGCCGCGACCGAACGCGCCGACCGCCTCGCGCACGGCCGAGTCGTACAGCTCGGGGATCTCCTCCTTGGTGCGGGCGACCTTCAGCCCGCGACCGCCGCCGCCGTAGGCGGCCTTGATCGCCACCGGCAGACCGTGCTCCTCCGCGAACGCCACGACCTCGTCGGAGTCGGCGACCGGGTCCTTGGTGCCGGGCACGAGCGGAGCGTCGGCGCGGGTCGCGATGTGCCGGGCCTTGACCTTGTCGCCCAGACCGTCGATGGCCTCCGGCGGCGGGCCGACCCAGATGAGCCCGGCGTCGATGACGGCCTGCGCGAAGCTCGCGTTCTCGGAGAGGAATCCGTAGCCGGGGTGCACGGCGTCGGCGCCCGCCTCCTTGGCGACCTGGAGCAGTTTCTCCTGGTCGAGGTAGCTGTCGGCGGGGGTCGACCCGCCGAGCGAGTGCGCCTCGTCGGCGACCTTGACGTGCAGAGCATCCCGATCGGGCTCCGCGTAGACAGCGATGGACCGTACCCCCTCGTCGGCGCACGCACGGGCCACGCGAACGGCGATCTCGCCGCGATTCGCGATGAGGACAGAGGAAATGGTCGCCATGTTGCGGACTCTAGCGCGCGGTATCTCTCGATGAGAGGGGACCCGGAAACACCGCCTAGTGGTGTGTGCCGCATGCGCGCGAACCGGTTCCGTCAGGGATGCGTCGTTACCTCTTCGTTACTGCTCGGCTAGGGTCGTGCGCATGGCAGCCCTCCCTGTGAATGGTCCGAGCCGAGTGCCGCACGGCGTCCCGGGAGCATCCCCGGACCCGACCGGGACGACCCCCGGCGGCCCGGGCAACACCGATCAGCCGGTGGCCTTGCTCCCCGCCGGCACGCGCTGCGTGCCGATGCCGCACCTCGGATTCGGCGTGTTCAAGATGGCCGACGAGCAGTGCCGCGAGGCCGTGACGACCGCCCTGCGCACCGGCTACCGGGCCATCGACACCGCGAGCTTCTACGGCAATGAGGAGGCGGTCGGGCGGGCGCTGAGCGAGTCGGAGATCCCCCGGGAGCAGATCTTCCTGACCACCAAGGCGTGGAACGACCGCCAGGGGTACGAGCAGACGCTGGCGTCGTTCGAGGAGTCGTCGCAGCGGCTGGGCCAGCAGATCGTCGACCTGTTCCTCATCCACTGGCCCTGCCCGGCGGCCGACACCTATGTGGACCGGTGGCGGGCGCTGCTGCGGCTCCGGGAGGAGGGGCGCATCCGGGTGGCCGGCGTCAGCAACTTCACCGTCGAGCACCTGCAGCGGCTTATCGACGAGACGGGTGAGGCGCCCGCCATCAACCAGGTCGAGCTGCACCCCTACCTCACGCAGGAGCCACTGCGGGCCTTCCACGCCCAGCACGGCATCGCCACGGAGGCGTGGGGCCCGCTGGCCCGCGGGGGCGAGTTGCTGGCCGACCCGGTCGTCGCGGGCATCGCCGCCGACGTGGGCCGCACCCCGGCTCAGGTCGTCATCGCCTGGCACCTGCAGCACGGCAACGTGGTCATCCCGAAGTCCGCCACCCCCGCCCGCATCGCCGAGAACTTCGACGTCTTCG
>JBDIAM010000261.1:0-5144 GCA_039812445.1 Piscicoccus intestinalis
TCTGAGCCAAACCGCGCCGCAACTAGCCGCTTATGTGGAGGAGATCGGCGCGGTTTTTCAGTATGCGGGGATGCCGGCGAGCGCCATCGTCGCGAAGAGCCAAACAAATCAGGCAAAGGCGACGACGACCGAGAAGTGGGACGAGTCGGATCAGGCGACCGTCATCCGCTTGCCACCCACCTCGATCTCGATGTGCAGAGTGCCGCCCAGCGCCTCGGCGTAACGACGCAACGTGTCGACGCGAGTGTGCTCGATATCGCCGTGCTCGATCTTCGACACACGACGCTGACCGGTGCCGTTCTCTCGTCGACGTCGGTCTGCGTCATCTCGGCCTGCAGTCACTCCACCCGTTCCGCGTCGACGGGGCGGCGACACTCCATATCCTCGATAGACGTCGCCAACACACTCAACTCCCCGTCGGCTTTCTCGCTCACCCGATCGCCTTCAGGTGCGCATCGAACAACTCGTCGGCGATCGGCGCAGGGCGACGCGCCACTCACCGACGCCTATTCTCTAGACCTTAGGAAGACTAGACCTTAAACGGTTTAGGTAATGAAGCCTCACGTCGTTTTCGGAGAGCACGACCGACAGGGCAGCCTACGACCGGTCAGGCGTAGCGACCCAGGGCGCGCAGGGCGGCGTCGCCGTAGCCGCCTCCGAAGAGGATCGCGTGCACCAGCAGCGGGGTGACCTGGTACCACGAGACGCGCTCGCGCCAGCCGGGATCGAGGGGGAACGCCTCGTCGTAGGCCTCGAAGCACTCGGGGCCGAAACCGCCGAACAGCTGCATCATCGCGAGGTCGTATTCGCGGTGGCCCCAGTGGCAGGCGGGGTCGATGAGCCAGTTCGTGCCCTCCGCGTCGACGAGCCGGTTGCCGCCCCACAGGTCGCCGTGCACGAGCGCCGGCGGCTCGGCCGGTCCGCAGATCTCGGCCGCCCGCGGTTCCACGCGCTCCAACACCCCACGGGCCCGCGGGTCCAGGCTGCCTTCGCGGATCGCCCGCTCGACCAGCGGCGCGACGCGGCGGTGCACGTAGAAGCTCGGCCAATCGGTCGAGGGTGTGAGGTCGACCTCGACCGAGCCCAGGTAGCCGGAGGAGTCGCCGTCGAGGCCGCCGAAGGTCCGGTTCGTCGTGCGGTGCAGGCCGGCCAGCCCGGCTCCGAGCTCGGCCTCGGTGCGGCCACCGCGGCGCCGGCCCTCGTCGATCCACTCCAGCACGAGACCGTGCGGCGACTCGCGCAGCACCTGCGGCACCCGCAGCGGGGCCGGCGCGTGCTCGCGCAGAGCCCGCAGTCCCGCAGCCTCCCGCTCGAACAGGTCGGGCGTCGGCCGCGGATGGGTCTTGGCGAACAGCGGCCCGTCGGCCGTCTCCAGGCGGTAGGAGACCGCGATGTCACCGCCGTGCACCCGCCGCGCAGAGCGGACGTCGAGCCCCTCGACGAGCGGCGCGAGCACGGGGTCCAGCGGCGTTCGGCTCATCACCCCTGTCTACCCCACCCGCAACGACCGCGAAAACTGCGAGTCGTGGTGAGAGCTGCAGCACGGACAGCAGTTCTCACCACGACTCGCAGTTTCGAGGGAAGTGGGTGGGTAGCCTGAGCGCCGACGAGAGGGAACAGCCGTGAGCCACGACGCCAGCACCATCGAGACCACTACCGAGCCCAAGCCCGGGCCCGCGAACCCGGCGCTCGAGCCGCTCGGGGTGAGCGTCCCCTCCGCTGTACCGACGCACTGGTACAACCTGAACGCCGACCTGCCCGAGCCGACTCCCCCGGCGCTGCATCCTGGCACGCGCGAGCCGCTGACCCCGGACGACCTCGCGCCGCTCTTTCCGATGGGGCTGATCCTGCAGGAGGTCAGCACGCAGCGGTACATCGAGATCCCGGCGGCGGTGCGCGAGATCTACGCGCTGTGGCGGCCCTCGCCGCTGATCCGGGCGCGGCGCCTAGAGCGGGCGTTGGGCACCGCGGCGCGCATCTACTACAAGTACGAGGGCGTCTCCCCCGCCGGCTCGCACAAGCCGAACACCGCCGTGGCCCAGGCGTATTACAACGCCGCCGAGGGCATCACGCGACTGACGACCGAGACCGGAGCCGGGCAGTGGGGGGCCTCCCTCGCCCTCGCCTGCTCGCTGCTGAACATGACGTGCGAGGTGTGGCAGGTGCGCGCCTCCTACGACTCCAAGCCCTACCGCCGCGTCCAGATGGAGACCTACGGCAGCGTCTGCCACCCCTCCCCGAGCGACCTCACCGAGGCGGGTCAGGCCATGCTCGCCGCCGACCCCGACACCACCGGCTCCCTGGGCATGGCGATCTCGGAGGCGGTCGAGGTCGCCGCGCAGGACCCGCAGGCCCACTACGCGCTCGGCAGCGTGCTCAATCACGTCATGCTGCACCAGAGCGTCATCGGCCAGGAGGTGCTCACCCAACTCGCCGACGCCGGCGAGCGCCAGGCCGACGTCGCGTTCGGCTGCGCCGGCGGCGGCTCGAACCTCGCCGGACTGACCTTTCCGCTCATCGGGCAGAACCTGCGCGAGGGCACGACGACGCGGGTCGTCGCGTGCGAGCCGGCCGCGTGCCCGTCGCTGACGCAGGGTGAATACCGCTACGACCACGGCGACGTCGCGGGGCTCACCCCGCTGCTGAAGATGCACACGCTCGGCAAGGACTTCGTGCCGCCGCCGCTGCACGCCGGGGGCCTGCGCTACCACGGCATGGCCCCGATGGTCAGCCACGCGCTCGAGCTGGGGCTGCTGGAGGCCACCGCGGTCACCCAGGACGACGCCTTCGCGGCGGGCGTGCTCTTCGCCCGCGCCGAGGGCATCATCCCGGCGCCGGAGTCGACCCACGCCGTCGCCGGCGCCCTCGACTACGCCCGGCGCGCCGAATCCGACGGTCAGGTCGTGCTCATCGGGCTGTCCGGCAACGGCGTTCTCGACCTGCCGGCGTACTCCTCGTACGTGTCAGCCGACAGGTAGATCCATATCGACTATCGCAACACGGCTCGCCCGTGCCGCTCGTCGGAGAATCCGCTGGTCAGCGGGTTGCGCCCGTCGAGGTGACGGCAACGGGGTTGTCGTTTCGGCGATTTCTGTCGAGGTGCCCGCCCCGCGGGGCCGACCCGGCGACCGGTGAGGGGCGGCCGATCCCGCGGAAACCGGCTGCATCCGGGCCGGGTCCGCTGGTGGGATCGCTCGCCCGGCCGCCGTGAGCCGCGCGTCGACCGATAGGCCGCGCGACGAAACGGGTAGGACTGGAGCATGACCTCTCGCAGCACCCGAATCGTCCTGGCCGCGGCGACCGCCGCCACCGGGGCCGTCGTCTCCTGGGTCGCATCGCGCCGCGCCCTCGTGCAAGCGGCGGCGCCGGACCTGCGCAATCCCCTGCTGTACGTGCCCGCCGAACTCGCCGGACCGGGCGGGATCCCGGTGTTCCGCCGGTTGCTCGCGGCGGCACCCGGCGTCGAGCCCCCCGAGGGGGTGCGGCTGCGGCACCGGCAGGTGACCTCGCCGGACGGGCACTCCGTCGACGTGTGCGTGTACGAGCCGGCGCAGCGCGCGGGCACGACCGGCGCGCTGCTGTGGGCCCACGACGGCGGCCACGTCGCCGGTTCGCCGGAGTTCGACCACGGGGTGTGCGGGCAGCTGGCCGCCGACCTGGGCATCCTCGTGGTCAGCGTCGAATACCGCCTGGCCCCCGAGCATCCCTTCCCGGCCGACCTCGATGACTGCTACGCCGCGCTGCGCTGGCTGCAGGACCAGGCCTCCTCGCTGCGGATCGATCCCGCCCGCATCGCCGTCGGCGGAGCCGGTGCCGGCGGCGGCCTCGCCGCCTGCCTCGCCCAACGCGCGCACGACGAGCGCCACCCGGTCGCCTTCCAGGTGCTGCTGTACCCGATGCTCGACGACCGCACCGTGCTCGATCCGGTGCATCCCAGCCAGGGCCGCCTCGGCTGGACCAAGCGCAGCAACGACGTCGCGTGGGAGGCCTATCTCGGGCAGGAACCGGGACACACGATGCCCGAGCCCTATGCCGCCGCCGCACGCCGCGTCGACCTCGCGGGGCTTCCGCCGGCGTGGGTCGGGGTCGGCAATCTCGACCTGTTCTACGAAGAGAGCCGCATCTACGCGCGGCGCCTGACCAGAGCCGGGGTCGCGGCCGAATTCCACGCGGAGCCAGGGCTCTTCCACGGCGCGGAGCCGCTCGTCGGGGAGTCCGCGACGATGCGCGCCTTCCGCGACCGGGCCGTCGCCGCCCTCGACGCGGCCTTCCGCGGGAGCGCCGCGCTCACGCCGGCGGCGCCGCACGACACCGCCGATGCGGGTGAGGTAGCCGCGCCTGCGCCGCACGAGGCCGTCGAGACGCGTCAACAAGCCGAGCACCTCGAGCCGCTGGAGCCTCCGGTGGCCGCAGAGCAGGCACCCGAGCCGGCCCGCGCTGTCGAGCCGCCGCAGCCGGTGCAGGCCGCGCCGCCCGCGCAGCTCGCACAGCCCGCACAGCCCGAGCAGCCCGCCCAGCCCGAGCCGCTGGACGCGGCGGATGGGCCCGCTCCGCGCGACGTCGAATCTGCCGCCTCGACAACGCAACCCGCCCGGGCGGGACGGCGCGTCTCGGCCCTTGACGAGGTTCGCGACGGGGGCTACGGCGTCGGCTCGGCGGCGCCGATCGCCGACGGCGCCATTCCGCTGGGCCACCGGGTCAAGGCGTGGGAGGACACGAAGACGTTCGTGGCACCCGGGCATCCGATCTACGACGACCCCGATCCGCACGTCTGGTTCACCGACGAGGCGGCCGCCCGACGAGCCGGGTTCCGCCCCGTCGGCTGACCGTCCGGCACCCGGCACCGGCCCCGGGCGCCCGGCCCCTTCGTGAACAGTCGGAATTGTCGCTCGTCGGCCTGCGCGCGAGCGTCCCGGCGGCTACCGTTTTCGATCACCCACGCGTACGACGGAGTACGCCAGGTCGAGGAGGTCAGTCGTGATCGATCAGCCCGCAGAGCACACCGACGACACCGCATCCCCGCGCGGCGAGACGGCCGCAGGCCAAGCCCGCAGCGGCGGGGGCGCCACGGCGTTCGACCCCACTGCGCCGGACACCCGAACCGAGCGAACCGCGTCCGAGCAACGCCCGGAGCCCGACGAACC
>JBDIAM010000262.1:0-5130 GCA_039812445.1 Piscicoccus intestinalis
CGGTCGCCCCCACGACCTTCCTTAACGCCCGTCTTGTGCAAGCGTACTGAACGCTCGTCCATTGCCAACAATTCATGTCGACAAGCGGTGAAACCGCCTGTGCAACAGGTAGATACACGACAAGGCCGGATGATCCGAAGATCACCCGGCCCGTCGTCGAGGGCGTTCACTCGCGCGTATCGGTCTCCTTGGCCGACTCCTGCGTGGCCTCGTTCTCGAGACGGATCTGGCGCCCCTGGTCGATGAGCTCGTCGCGCTTGGCGGCGGCCTTGTCGCTGGCACTCGTGCCGCGCGGGGGCAGCTGCAGGGTCTTCTCGGCCTTGATGCCGGCCTGCAGCTGGCGGGCGCGCTCGAGCTCGGCGTCGACCTCCGCGCCGAACAGCAGCGCGAGGTTGGTCAGCCACAGCCACAGCAGCGCGATGATGACGCCGGCGAGCGCCCCGTACGTCGCGTTGTAGTTGCCGAAGTTGCCGACGTAGAAGCCGAAGGCCAGCGAGGCCAGCGCCCACACGACGATCGCGACCAGCGAACCGACGGACACCCACCGGAACTTCGGCTGCTGCACGTTCGGGGTGACGTAGTACAGCAGCGCGATGATGCCCATGACGATGAGCAGGATCACCGGCCACTTGAGCCAGTCCCACAGCATGACGGTGACGCTGCCGAGCCCGACGAGGTCGCCGACGGTCTGCGCGACCGGGCCGCTGACGACGAGCCCGATGACGACGACGACGAGGAGCAACAGGATGACGAGGGTCAGCACGAGAAACAGCGGCCGCAGCTTCCAGATCGGCCGGCCCTCGGGGATCTCGTAGACGCGGTTCATCGCCCGACTGAACGCGTTGATGTACCCGGAGGCCGACCACAGGGCACCGAGCAGACCGGCGACGAGCGCGAACCCGGCGGCCCGGGTGTTGACCATCTGGTCGATGACCGGCTGCACCTGGTCGAGCGCGTCGCGAGGCACGAACTCCCCGACCATGTTCATGAGGTACTGCACGGTGCTCTCGCCCTGGCCGAACACGCCGAGCAGGGAGACGAGCGCCAGCAGCGCCGGGAAGATCGCGAGCACCGAGTAGTAGGTCAGGGCCGCGGCCAGGTCGGTGCACTGGTCACGGGTGAATTCGCTGAACGCCTTCTTCAGCGTGTAGGTCCACGACGGCTTGGTGAGTTCCGCCGGGCTGTCGGGCTTTTCGGGGGCATCGGGAGGCGGGGCCGAGTCGGCCTTCTCGGCCGCCCGTTCCTCACTCTGGCCGGTCATGAAGCTCCTCGGGGAGGGGAAGGAGTCGGATAGGGCGGATCCGACCGTACCCCGGTGCCGGGCCGACCAAACCTCCTCCAGGCCCTGGGTGTGTCGGCACCCGACGCCGGTGGGCCGGCGCAGCCGCACGTGGTCGCGACTGATGGCCGGCGGCCGGGGGCGCAGCCCGCGACCGGTCACCCCGAGGTCGCGCGGCGGAGCCGGATACCGCCTCGTCCGCGGCGCGGGGGCGTACCCGCGGCTCACCCGCCGGGTGGGTCGGCCTCCGTTCATCGGCGGCACCCACCGCCGGAGGTGCGGGCAGGGCGCGGCCGGGCACCGTGAGTCCACGCGGACGTCGAGCCCATGACGGCCAATCCCCCCATCCGCGGCACCCCGCAGGGGTCGGATCACGGGTGTGATCGCACGGGGCACCAGCTGTCCTCCGGCCCCATCGGCCGTGGCGCTACGAATGTGAGAGTGGCGATGACCTGCGACGACGCGCCTTCGCGGGCCTCGCTCGCCCGGTGTCAGCCGGCGTACGGCGCGACCGGCAACCCGCGCACGCCGGGCCGGGTGGCGAAAACACTTCCGGCGTCGGGCTGCTCACCCTCGGGCACGTTCTCGCGCGTGGTCGTGATGTACAGAGTGGCCAGGTCGTCGCCGCCGAACGTGCAGGCCGTGACGTTGGTCACCGGCACCTCGACGACGGCCTCGAGCCGGCCGTCGGCGCCGTAGCGGCGCACCTGGGAGTCGCCGTAGCAGGCCACCCACACCCCGCCCTCGGCGTCGACGCACAGCCCGTCGGGATTCGCGCCGGTGTCGACGAACGGCCGCCGCTGCCCGAGGCGGTCGTCGACGTTGTCGAACACGTCGATGCGTCCGGTCGGGGTGTCCGCGTAATAGGCGAGCGTGCCGTCGGGCGAGAACCCGATCCCGTTGGAGACGGTCACCCCCGTCTCGATCGGCTCGGCCGCGTCGAGTGTGGCACCGAAGCGGTACAAGGTGCCGGCGCCCGGCGTCTGCTCGTAGGCCATCGTGCCGCCGTACAGCGTGCCGTCCGGCGAGCACGTGCCGTCGTTGAAGCGCACGGCGGAGTCGGTGACGACCGGTCGCATGACGCGCAGCTCGCTGTGCTCGTCGTCGGCGAGGGCCAGCGCGTGCTCAAGGGCGACGACGAAGCCGCCGTCGCGGCGCGGGCGCACGAACGCGGCGACGGTGCCGACGTGGCGGCGCGTGACACCGTCTCCGGTGAGGGTGAGCAGGTCGCCGGCCATCATGTCGACATAGCGCAGCCCGCCCCATCCGGGATGCCACACCGGCCCCTCGGCGTGGAAGGCCTGCGGTCCGGTGACGTTCTCGACGCTGCTCATGCCCCATGGCATCACGGGTGCGACCCGCCCGCACCCGCTTGCACCCTCTTGCCCGGATCGATCCGGACCACATGGACTACCGTCTTCCCATGGCTCGCCTACACGCCGCGGCGCGAATGGAAGACGTGATGAACCGTCGCCTCACCGGCGTGCTGCGCGACCAGTGGGGCTGGACCTGCCGGGCGATCGGCTACCCGGGCTACGGCGGCGAGACGTTCCTGCGGGTGCTCGGGCGGGTGCTGCTCTCGCGCCAGGACACCGACGAGCCGCAGACCCCGCCGAACCAGGATCCGGCGGCCGTCGACGAGCGCATCGACGCGAACGCGACGCTGCGGGAGCGGGCCGAGGAGCGCCTGCGCGGGTGGCGGGCGTTCATGACCGCCCAGGCGATGGACCACCCCGTGGTCATCAGCATCAACGGCACCGACTACGAGACGACGACCGACCGCAGCGGCTACATCGACCTGACGATCACCGACCACGGCCTGGAGCCGGGCTGGCACTCGGTGACGATCACCCCTCGCGACGGCCGGCCGGCGAAGGCGAAGGTGCGGATCATCTCCGGCTCGGTGCGCTTCGGGCTCGTCAGCGACATCGACGACACGGTGCTCATCACGTCGCTGCCGCGGCCGCTCATCGCGGCGTGGAACACGTTCATGCGCCATGAGCAGGCGCGACACATCGTGCCGGGCATGGCGCCGATGTACCGCGAGTTGCTCGCCGAGCACGAGGGCGCCCCGATCTTCTACCTGTCGACCGGCGCGTGGAACACGTGCGGCACGCTGATCCGCTTCCTCAAGCGACACGGCTACCCCTCGGGCCCGCTGCTGCTCACCGACTGGGGTCCGACGAACTACGGCTGGTTCCGCTCGGGGCAGGACCACAAACGCACGACCCTGCACCGGCTCGCCCGCGAGTTCCCGCACATCCACTGGGTGCTCGTCGGCGACGACGGGCAGCACGACCCGAAGATCTACGGCGACTTCGCGCGCGACCGGGCCGACGTCGTGCGGGCGATCGCGATCCGCGAACTGACCCCCACCGAGCAGGTGCTCAGCCACGGCATCCCGGTCTCCAACGAGGGCTTCCTGCCCAAGGTGCACCGGCCGGTGCCGGTGGTGCGGGCCCCCGACGGCTACGGGCTGCTGCCGAAGGTGCGGGCGGTGCTGCGCGGCCAGGAAGTGCTCTGAGCCGATGCCCGAGCTGCCCGAGGTGCAGGCGCTGTCGGACTTCCTCGACACGCGGCTCGACGGGCTGGCGATCACCGGCGTCGAGCTCGGGTCGGTGGCCGTGCTCAAGACGTACGACCCGGCTCCGGACGCGCTGGTCGGGCTCATGGTCGCGGGGGTGGGGCGGCACGGCAAGTTCGTCGACATCGACTGCGACGGGCTGCACCTGATCTTCCACCTGGCCCGGGCCGGTTGGCTGCGCTGGTCGGAGACGGCGCCGAAAGCCCGTCTGCGACCGGGCCGTTCGCCGATCGCCCTGCGGGTTCGGTTCTCCGACGACTCCGGTTTCGACCTGACGGAGGCGGGCACGAAGAAGGGCCTTGCGGTCTACCTCGTCGAGAGCCCCGCGGCGGTTCCCGGCATCGCGACCCTGGGGCCCGACCCGCTGTCGCCGGACTTCACGGTGCAGGCGCTCGCCGGCATCCTCGCCGACCGCAAGAAGCAGCTCAAGGGGCTGCTGCGCGACCAGAGCGTCATCGCCGGCGTCGGCAACGCCTACTCCGACGAGATCCTGCACGCGGCGAAGATGTCGCCGTTCGCGCTCGCGGGCTCGCTCGACGAGGAGGCGGTGGCCCGGCTCCACGAGGCGATGCTTCGCACACTTCACCGTGCGGTCGCGGCGGCGTCGGGCAAGCCGGCGGCGGAGTTGAAGGACGCGAAGCGGGCCGGGATGGCGGTGCACGGCCGGGCTGGCCAGCCGTGCCCGGTGTGCGGCGACACCGTGCGCGAAGTGTCGTTCGCGGATTCGTCGCTGCAGTACTGCCCGACGTGTCAGACCGGCGGCAAGCCCCTCGCCGACCGCCGCATGAGCCGCCTCCTGAAGTAGCTCGCCCCCAAGAACCTGGCCGCCCCCCAAACCCGGCCGAAGGCTGCCCTATCGGTCGGGGGCCCCTGTTGTAGCCCGAGCCGTCGACCGAAACGGCAGCCTTCGGCCGAGTGTCGACGAGCGATTGTCGCGTTCCGGCATCTCTACTTCAGAACTGCTGCGCCCCCGGAGCCGGGGGTGGAAGACTTTGCGCATGAGCACGCAATCGCGAGACGCCGTTCCTGCCGTGACGCAGGACGCCCTCCCCGACAACGCGGCGCTGCTCGATGTGCGCGAGAACAACGAGTGGGCCGCAGGACGGGCACCGCACGCACTTCACATTCCCATGGACGAGGTGGGCATCCGCCAGGCGGAGATACCGCGCGACCGGCAGATCGTCGTCGTGTGCCGCAGCGGCGGTCGCTCCTCGCGGGTCGTCGAATACCTGCTCTCGCAGGGCTTCGACGCCGTGAACCTCGCCGG
>JBDIAM010000263.1:0-5123 GCA_039812445.1 Piscicoccus intestinalis
GCGCCAGGCGCGGGCGGTGCCGCGTTCGACCCCTTGAGCTCGCGCAGGTACCAGCTGCGGAACTCCAGCGTGGGCCGGTCGGTGCGCACCGACTTCTCGTGCTTGCCCGGCGGCACCTCGACCGGGTCGGAGGACTCCACGACCGCGCGGTCCTGATGCAGGATGAACACGTTGAGCCGGTCGAACGCCGGTGAGGCCAGCGGGTTTCGGCTGAAGTTGCGGGCGGTGACCAGCAGCATCCGCACCCGGCCCGGCTCGGCGGGGATGCAGTAGATCTGGATGCGCATCATCCGCGGCTCGGGCGCGACGTCGAGGATCATCGAGTTCGGGCGCAGCCAGCGCAGCCACGCCGACGGCTCGTGGTCGTCGAGCTGGGCGCCGAAGCGGAACCCCTGCGCGGTGTCGGTGAGGTCGAAGACCAGCCGCGACGCCCGGGTCGCCTTCGCCCGCACGAACCGGCCGATCGTGTTCCGGTGCACGAACGGCAGGTGCGGGTAGTCGAGCATGTTCTCCATCGCCCGGGTCCAGTGCGCGTCCCATTCCTCGTGGTAGTAGAACAGCGTCAGCTCCTGCGCGCCCTCGTCGGCGCGCAGGTGCTCGGGCAGGTACGGCTCGGTCTGGGGGTCGAATCCCGTGTAGACCCAGAGCATCCCGCCGAGTTCGCGGTGCGGCACGGCGGTCGCGCCCAGGCGCTCGCGGGGCGCCTGCGGGTTGAACGGCACGTACGCGCAGGCGCCGTCGGTGCCGAACTCCCAGCCGTGGAACTTGCACGCCAGGCCGCCCTCGCGCGTGCGGCTCCCCAGCGCCAGGGAGACCGACCGGTGCGGGCAGCGGTCGAGCAGCACCGCCGCGCGGCCGGCGTTGTCGCGCCACACGACGAGCGCCTCCCCGGCCACCACCACCCGACGCGGCTTGGCGCGCACATCGGTGCTGGGCAGCACGGGGGTCCACTGGTCGGCGAAGTCGGCGAACATGACCCGAGCGTAGGTCGCCGCGGCCGCCGCCGCCCGCAGTCGCCGGCTCCCCCGCGCAGGCCTCAGCCGAGGTTGGGGCGGCCGGTGAGCACGAAGTCGGACAGCAGCCGCACGTGATCGGCGACGTCGGCGGGTAGGTCGCGGCTGTCGAGGCAACCGGTCCACACACCGAAACGCGCCTCCCGCACGCCGTTCTCGGTGTGCCAGGCGGCGACCCAGCGCACGCCCTGCTGTTCGACGGCGTACACGGTCGTCGCGGGGTCGGGTGATGATTCGGGGCGCAACCCGAGCCGCGCTGCGCGGTCTCGGATCGCCTCGACCTGTGGAGCCGAGAGCGGCCCGACCAGCGCGTCGACCGCGAGCTCGCCGTTGCGTCGGTCGGCCGACCACAGCCGCGGGGCGGTGCCTTCGCAGTCCTGCATGCTCACCTGCGTGACCCGCCCCGCGGTCTGATACGGCAGGGTGGCGGGCCAACGCAGGGTGTCGAACACCGGTTGGGCCGCGCGGGCCGGCTCCGGCCGCCCGTGCGTGGCCCCGAGCGCCCCGACGCACCACGTGCACAGGATGAGCGCGACGACGACGGTCGCGATCGGGCCGGCGATCCCGCTGCCCCAGCGGCGCATCCGGCTCCGGGGGCCTACGTCGATTTGCCGCAGGGTGGCCAGCGCGGGCGCCGGCCGCTCGCTGCGTCGGCCGTCGATGCGGGGACGCAGCAGCAGGATTCGCCGGGCGAGGTCCTTGGCCAACCGCGGCTCCTCACAGACGAGCACGCTGCCGTCGTTGACGTAGATCGCCACCTGGGTGCCGCGCGCCTCGTACCACTCCCCGGAGGTCGAGCGGCGCAGCCGGTTCGCGCCGTCGACGGTGACGAGCGTGAGGGCGGCGATCGTCAGACTCGAGGAGCCGGTGAGCCGCCGCACGATGAGCTGCGGGCCGTCCAGTTGCACGGTGTGCACCATCGTCGCGTACCAGGCCGTCGCGACCGCGAGGGCGCCGACGTACGCGGCGACCCCGAGCAGCGCGAACAGGTTTCCGGTCCACTGCGACAGCGCGTAGCCGCAGCCGACGAGGCCGGGCAGGCCGAGCAGGGCGATGCCGATGAGCACCAGCCACGGACGCACGAACGTCATGACCCACCCGGTGTCGGTGGTGCGCACCCCTCGCGTGAAGATCCGGGCGCCGCCCGAGGGGCCGTTGAGCAGCTGCCGCGGGTTGGACAGCCGCGAGGCCGGCGGCCGCACGACGGGATTGCGGGGCGCGGGCGGCCGATGCCCGTGCGCCTGCCCCCGATCGAGCGTCGTCCGGGTGCGGGAGCCGGAGGACTCGGCGCGCGGGTCGCTGCCGTGCTGTCGTGGTGACGGCATGACGGCTCTCCTCGACTCTCCTCGAATGCGACCCGGTCTGCGAGGCCAAGCATGGCAGCACGCGGTCCCGCAGGGAACCGTGAGCGATGTCGACCCGCTCCGGCATCGCCGCGGAGTTGCACTCTCCGGCACGGGGATTGCCGAATCGGCACGACGTGACGCTCCTGGCGGCGACGAGCCGAGCGGCCACTATGTTGACAGCCTGACTAATCAGGCTCACTATCTAGGTATGGCGTCTGAGCAGGAATGGCCGAGCGACTGGATGCGCGGGGTGCTCGGTGTCGCGGTGTTGGGGGTGCTCGCCCACGGTCCGGCGCACGGCTACGCGATCGCCGCGGCCCTCGCCGACGCCGGCCTCGGCACGGTCAAGGGGGGCACGCTCTACCCCCTCCTCGGGCGGCTGGAGACCGCCGGGCACGTGAGCGCGCGCTGGGAGCCCGGAGACGGGGGCCCCGGGCGCAAGGTCTACTCCCTGACCCCGGCGGGCCGCGGCCACCTCGACCACCAGGCCCGGCGCTGGGCCCAGTTCACCGACCGCACCCGCGGGCTCTTCGAGGGCTCGTCGACGACAGGAGACCGCACATGATCCGCAAGCGTGAGAACGACCTGGCCGCGCTGGCGCCGCACGCCGACCCGCGCTGGGTGGAGGAGTTCGTCGTCGAACAGCGCCTCCTCGGGGTGCGGGGGGATCGCATCGGCGACGCGCTCGCCACCGTCGAGGCGCACCTGGTCGACACCGGGGAGTCGGCGCCCGACGCCTTCGGCCCGGCCGCGCAGTACGCCCGGGAGCTCGCGGCCGGGGAGCGCAGCGGCGAGCGCGGCATCTCGCCCGCGGTCACCGTCTCCGCGGTGGCGGGGCTGATCGGCCTCGTCCTGCTGCCGCGGGCCGTCACGGCCTGGCTGTCCGGGTCCGGGGTGCCGGTGAGCGCCGGCGACCTCGTGGGGTTGGCCTTCATCGCGGTGCTGACCGCCGTGGTGCTCGCGGCGGCCGACACGGTGCTGCGCGTCATCGTCGAGCGGCCGGTGCTCGCCGTCCTCGCCGGCCCGCTGCTCGTCGTCGTGCTCGTCGTGGTCTTCCTCACCTGGCGCGCGCCGATCGCCGTGCTGCCCGTGCTGCCGGTGGCGTTTGTCGGGGTGGTCGCGCTCGTCGTCTCGCCCCTCGCGGCGCTGCGGGAGCGAGACCCCGATCTCGTCGTCGACCCCACGGGCCGCTCCGCCGGGTCGGCCCGCGTCGCCCGCCTCGCGAGTGTCTGGCTGATGCCCGCCCTGACCGTGCTCATGTGCCTGCTGGCCGCGGTCACGTGGGCGCTGACCTGAGCTACGGGCCGGGCGGGCGCGGGCTCAGCGCACGTCGTCGTCGTAGAGGTGGCCCCGGAAGACCTTGTGCTGGGCGGCCTGGGCGACGGGCCGCAGGACGAGGAGGTCGACGTTGACGTGCGCCGGCGCGGTGGCTGCCCACACGACGCTGCGGGCGACGTCGTGCTCGTCGAGGGGGCGGTCGACGCCCTCGTACGTCGCGGCCGCCTTGTCGCTGTCTCCGGCGAAGCGCACGAGGTTGAACTCCGGGGTGGCGACCATGCCGGGCGCGATCTCGCAGACGCGGATCGGCTCCCCGGACAGTTCGAGACGCAGGGTGCGCGTCAGCGCGGCCTCGCCGTGCTTGGCGGCGCAGTAGCCCCCGCCCCCTTCGTAGTTCACGTCGGCGGCCGTCGAGGTGAGCATGATGATCTGCGCCGCGGGGGCGCGCCGCAGCACCGGCAGCATCGCCTGCACGACCCGCAGCGAACCGACGACGTTGAGCTCGAGCATCTTCTGCCAGTCCTCGACCTTCGCCTCGGCCACCGGGTCGAGGCCGAACGCGCCGCCCGCGACGTGCACCAGCAGGTCGACGGGCCGGTCGAGGTCGTCGAGCCGGGCGACGAGGGCGTCGACGCTGTCCTGGTCGGTGACGTCGAGAGTGACTGCCACACCGCCGATTTCGTCGGCGACTGCCTCGATGCGTTCGGTGCGCCGGGCGGCGCACACGACGGTCCAGCCCTGCTCGGCGAGCGCGCGGGCGCTCGCCTCGCCGATGCCCGAGGACGCGCCGGTGACGACGGCGATGTTGCGCTGGTTGGTTCCCTCGATGACGTTCACGTGGCTCCCTCCGACGGGCCGATGGATGGTCGCGCTCGCGCCCAGCGTGTCACGCGCCGCGCGGGGCGTCGCGTCGACGTCGGCGCCGCAGCCCGAGCCGCACCCCCAGCCCGATCCAGGAGGCGAGCACCACACCGGCGACGAGCGCCAGCACCTGGGGGTTGAGTTCGGCCGGGTACATCGTGCCTTTGATGTAGGTGTCGATGAAGCCGGTGGGCTCCAGGCCGGGCTGCCCGGCGCGGCGCCGCGCCCACTGCTCGATCTCGGTGAGCGGGCAGGTCCAGTGCCACGCCTCGATCCCGAAGCCCCAGCCCGCCGTCACGAGGTGCGGCACGAGCAGCCAGGGGCGCGACCACGCCCAGAAACCGCCTCCGATGAGGAAGGCGAGGAAGCCGAAGTGGGCCAGCATCGCGACGTTCGCGATGAGCAGGTAAGCCCAGATCATCGCCTCATCGTAGGGTCGCAGCCCCGGATGGTGCCCCGGATCGCGCCGCGGCGGGAACACCGCCGTAACGGGACGGCGACGCGCGAACCCTAGCTTCGGTGCATCGACCCGGGCCCGTCTCTGCGCGGTGGCGACCGGGCTGACTCCCGAGATGGTCGCCGCGGTCAGCAAGCTCATGCGCAACCAGGACCTCATCGCGGTCGC
>JBDIAM010000264.1:0-5115 GCA_039812445.1 Piscicoccus intestinalis
CGGTGCTGAAGTACACCAAGGAGTGGGAGGACTACGTCACCCGCCAGGCCCGCTGGGTCGACTTCGAGAACGACTACAAGACCCTCAACCCCACCTTCATGGAGTCGGTGCTGTGGGCCTTCAAGAGCCTCTACGACAAGGGCCTGGTGTACGAGGGCTTCCGGGTGCTGCCGTATTGCTGGAACGACCAGACGCCGCTGAGCAACCACGAGCTGCGGATGGACGACGAGGTCTACCAGACCCGGCAGGACCCGGCCGTCACGGTCGGCCTGCGGATCCTGCCCGAGGAGGGGCGCGAAGGCGACCCGCTCGCCGGGGCGCTCGCGCTCATCTGGACGACGACCCCGTGGACGCTGCCCAGCAACCTGGCGATCATGGTCGGCGAGGACATCGAGTACGTCCTGGTGGAGTCCGATTTCACCGGCAACACCGAGCGCTACCTGCTGGCGAGCGCGCGCCTGGGCGCCTACGCGCGCGAGCTTGGCGAGAACCCCACGGTCGTGGCGACCTACACCGGAGCCCAGCTCGCGGGCCGGCGCTACACTCCGCCGTTCGACTACTACCTCGGCTGGGAGAACGCCCACCGCTTCGTCGTCGCCGAGTTCGTCACGACCACCGACGGTTCCGGCCTGGTGCACACCGCCGGCGCGTTCGGTGAGGACGACAAGGTCGTCACCGACCGGGAGAACATCGAGGCGGTCATGCCCGTTGGCCCGGACGGCTGCTTCACCGCACCCGTCGCCGAGTACCAGGGGATGCTCGTGTTCGACGCGAACGCGCCGATCATCGAGCACCTCAAGGCCGCCACTCGCAACCAGGCGCCCGGCGCGGAGCAGCACGACCAGGGCAGCATCGCCGCGGGCACCGTGCTGCTGCGCCGCGAGACCTACGACCACGCCTACCCGCACTGCTGGCGGTGCCGCGAGCCGCTGATCTACAAGGGCGTCTCGAGCTGGTTCGTCGAAGTCACCAAGTTCAAGGACGACATGCTGCGCACGAACGAGGAGATCTCGTGGGTGCCCGAGCACGTCAAGTACGGCCAGTTCGGCAAGTGGCTGGAGAACGCCAGGGATTGGTCGATCTCTCGAAACCGCTTCTGGGGCAGCCCGATCCCCGTCTGGCGCAGTGACAACCCGGAGTACCCGCGGCTCGACGTGTACGGCTCGCTGGCCCAGCTGGAACAGGACTTCGGCGAGCTGCCCCGCGACCGCGAGGGCAACGTCGACCTGCACCGCCCGTTCATCGACGAGCTGACCCGGCCCAACCCCGACGACCCGACCGGCTCCTCGACGATGCGCCGGGTCGACGACGTGCTCGACGTGTGGTTCGACTCCGGCTCGATGAGCTACGCCCAGGTGCACTACCCGTTCGAGAACACGTCGTGGTTCGAGCACCACTTTCCGGCCGACTTCATCGTCGAGTACATCGGCCAGACCCGCGGCTGGTTCTACACGCTGCACATCCTGGCCACCGCCCTGTTCGACCGGCCCGCGTTCGAGGCGTGCGTCAGCCACGGCATCGTGCTCGGCAACGACGGACAGAAGATGAGCAAGAGCCTGCGCAACTACCCCGACGTCACGGAGGTCTTCGACCGCGACGGCGCCGACGCGATGCGCTGGTTCCTCATGTCCAGCCCGATCCTGCGCGGCGGCAACCTCATCGTCACCGAACAGGGCATCCGCGAGGGCGTGCGCCAGGCGCTGCTGCCGCTGTGGAACACGTGGTACTTCTTCAGCCTCTACGCCAACGCCGCCGAGGCCGGCCACGGCATCGACGCGAAGTGGTCGACCGCGAGCCAGGACGTGCTCGACCGCTACCTGCTCGCCAAGCTGCGCGAGCTCGTCGAGGCCGTCACCACCGATCTCGACGCCTACGACATCGCCGGCGCCTGCGACGACGTGCGCACGTTCCTCGATGTGCTGACCAACTGGTACGTGCGCCGCAGCCGCGACCGCTTCTGGGACACCGGCGCCGACAACGAGTCGGTCTCCGACGCGTTCGACACGCTGTACACCACCCTCGAGGTGCTGAGCCGGGTCGCGGCCCCGCTGCTGCCGCTGACGACCGAGCAGATCTGGCGCGGTCTGACCGGCGGCCGCTCGGTGCACCTGACCGACTGGCCGGTCGCCGACGACCTGCCCGCCGACCACGAGCTCGTCGAGCGCATGGACCGCGCCCGCGAGATCTGCTCGGTCGGCTCCAGCCTGCGCAAGGCGCAGAACCTGCGGGTGCGCCTGCCGCTGGCGCGGCTGACGGTCGTCGCGCCGGAGGCCGAGGCGCTGGCCGACTTCACCGGCATCGTCGCCGACGAGCTCAACGTCAAGAACGTCGCGCTCGTCGAACTCTCCGGCGCCGCGGAGGCCGAGTTCGGCGTCTCCCAGCGGCTCACCGTCAACGCCCGCGCCGCCGGTCCGCGGCTCGGCCGGCAGGTGCAGGCCGCGATCAAGGCCGCGAAGTCCGGAGACTGGAACGTGTCGGCCGACGGCACGGTCGTCGCGGGCGGCTTCGAGCTGCTCGACGGCGAGTACACCCTGGAGACGGTCGTCGACGACTCCCTGCCCGGCTCCGGCGGGCACGCGACCGCGACCCTGCCCGGCGGCGGCTTCGTCGTGCTCGAGACCGACGTCACCCCCGAGCTGGCCGCCGAGGGCCTCGCGCGCGACGTCGTGCGCGCCGTGCAGCAGGCCCGCAAGGAGGCCGGGCTCGACGTCTCCGACCGCATCGGCCTCACCGTGCTCGCGCAGGACGAGGAGATCTGGCGCGCCTGCCTGACCCACGAGCGGCTCATCATGACCGAGACGCTCGCGGAGCAGTTCGGCGCCGCCGCCGACCTGAACGCACTGCCGCAGGGGCAGGGCACGCAGGCCAGTGTCGGTGACGGACGCCGGATTCGAGTCGTGGTGACCAAGCGGTGATGCCCGCGCGGCCGGGTCTGGTCGGGCACAATGGCCCGCAAGCGCGAGCCGGGTCGCCACCGCATCGACCCGGCCCGCCAGCCGACTTCTCAGCCGACCTTTCAGCCGACCTTTCAGCCGACTCAGGACGCCCATGAACCCGCGCATCGTCGTTCGGGAAGCGGACGGCAACGACCTCGACGCGGTCGTCGCCGTCGGCCGACAGACCTGGCCCGTCACGCACGCCGGCCTGTATGCGCCCGAGCTCGTCGACCTCTTCCTCGCGAAATGGTGGACGAAGGATGCCTGCATCCCGGCGATCCGGGCCGGCCGCACCCTCGTCGCGGAGGTCGAGGACGACGACCGCAGCGGCGACCGGCACGTCATCGGCATGGCCGCCTACGGACCGCACGACGGCGCCCAGACGATCTGGAAGCTGTACGTGCTGCCCGCCTGGCAGGGCCACGGCATCGGCGGGCTGCTGCTGCAGGCGATCATCCATCGGCACGGCGACCAGGCGCTGTACCTCTCGTACGCCGACGGCAACGCCTCCGCGGCCGCCTTCACGAACAGCCACGGGTTCGTCGTCGACCACCGCGAGAAGCAGTCGGACATGCCGGATCTCGTGTGGACCCGGCGCGACCCCGACCGCACCGAACACCACCGCTGAGAACGCCCGGCGCGCCCACCGGGCACGTCGCCGGCGGCAGCGAACCGACAAGGGAGCACATGGATCTAGACGTACGCCGCCGCCTGCGCGAGGTCGAGGAGGAGATCGTCGCGCGAGCGCCCGAGCACGACATCGATCCCACCACCGATCGCGTACGAGCCCTGCTCGAGGTGCTCGGCGACCCGCACCGCACGTACCCGGTGGTGCACATCACCGGCACGAACGGCAAGACGAGCACGGCCCGCATGATCGAGCGGCTGTTGCTCGAACTCGGCCTGCGCACCGGCCGGTTCACCTCGCCGCACCTGCACGACATCCGCGAACGCATCGTGCTCTCCGGCGAGCTCGTCGAGGCCCGCCGGTTCGTCGAGGCCTACGACGAGATCGCGCCGCTGCTGGCCCTCGTCGAGCAGCGCTCCCTGGAGGCGGGCACCGGCCGCTTCTCGTTCTTCGAGGTGCTCGTCGCGATGGGCTACGCGATCTTCGCCGACGCCCCCGTCGACGTCGCCGTCGTCGAAGTCGGCATGGGCGGGGTCTGGGACGCGACGAACGTCGCCGACTGCGCCGTCGCGGTCATCACCCCGATCGCGCTGGACCACGAGCGCTACCTCGGCTCCGAGGTCGAGGACATCGCCGGCGAGAAGTCCGGGATCATCAAGCCGGGCGCGATCGTCGTCAGCGCCGCCCAGGAGATCGGCGCGGCCGAGGTGCTGCGGCAGCGGGCCGAGCAGGTCGGCGCCTCGATCGCGTGGGACGTCACCGAGGGCACCGCCGGCGGCGAGGGCACCACCGGCCTGGCCGTGCTCGCCCGTGACGTCGCGATCGGCGGGCAGATGCTCACGCTGCGCGGCCTCGCCGGCGACTACCCCGACCTGTTCCTGCCGCTGCACGGCGAACACCAGGCCCACAACGCGCTGCTCGCGCTCGCCGCCGTCGAGGCCCTCGTCGGAGGCGGTGAGCAGCCGCTCGACCTCGAGGTCGTCCGGGCCGCCTTCGCGGCCGTCGAGTCGCCCGGGCGGCTGGAGATCGTGCGCCGCAGCCCGACGGTGCTCGTCGACGCCGCCCACAACCCCGCCGGGATCGCCTCCCTCGTGGCGGCGCTCGCCGACTCCTTCGTGTTCGCGCGCACCGTCGGGGTGTTCGCGTGCATGGCCGACAAGGACGTCGAGGGCATGCTCGAGCTGCTCGAGCCGGTCTTCGACGAGATCGTCATCACCCGCACGACGTCGATGCGGGCGATGGAGCCCGAGCGGCTCGGCGCCCTGGCCCGCGAGTTCTTCGGCGACCACCGCGTGCACGTCGTGCGCGACCTGCCCGACGCCCTGGACCGGGCGGCCGAGCTGGCCGACGACGGCGGGGTCGGCGGGGGAGTGGTCGCCACCGGCTCCGTCTTCACCGCCGGTGAGGTGCGGATGCTGCTGGGGAAGACGTGAGCCGCCGTCGCGCCCAGCGGCCCGCCGGGCCCCTGCGCGGACCGATGCTGCTGCCGGAGCCGCGGAAGGTGACCGGCCGGCTGTGCGCGGCGGTGCTCGGCGGGCAGGCGCCGGTCGT
>JBDIAM010000265.1:0-5111 GCA_039812445.1 Piscicoccus intestinalis
GCGACGCCTCATTGCGCGCAGCCTCGCTGTCCCGACGTGCTCCCTCCCCGCTCGTCATGGACCGATCATGCACTGAAAAGCGGCCGGATGTGAAATACATCACCAGCCGCGTACGCCGTCGAGGCGCCGGTGTCCGCGTCGCGGACGACGAGTTCACCGAGGGCGTCGACGGCCTGCGCATGCCCGACGACCCGGCGGTCCCGGGGCAGGTACACCTCGACGTCGCGGCCGATCGTCACGCAGGCTCGGGCGAATTCGGCGCGCAACCCGTCCAGGTCGTCGCCGCCGGCCATGAGGCGCTCGTGCGCCGCGGCGTACCGCTGGGCGACGGCCACCGTCACGTCCTCCCGGCTCGGAGCCGGGCCGGGCGCGCAGTCCCGCACCGACGTCGCCGAGAGCACGAGCGGAGGGCGCGGACGGTCTCCGGCGGGAGAGGCCTCGGGCGCCTGGGCCGCGGGCAGGCTCTCGGGAGGGGCGCTGACGTTGACGCCGATGCCGACGACGACCGACCCGCCGGGCACGACCTGGCACAGGATGCCGCACACCTTGCGATCCGGGGTCGGCGGCAGCACCGACCCGGGCGCCGGCACCGTCGGCAGGGGTGCGGCGAGCACGTCGTTGGGCCACTTCACGCCGAACGCCTCGGGCCGCCCGGTGAGGTCGCCGAGCGCTTGGGCCACCGCGAGCCCGGCGGCCAGCGGCACCCACCCGACGTCGTAGGGTCGCGGGACGAGCGGCACGACCATCGACATCGCCACCGACGTACCGGGTGGCGACGACCAACTGCGCCCCTGCCGACCACGGCCCGCGGTCTGCTCGGCCGCGACGACGATCCGCCAGGGCTCCGGCTCCTCCAGGGCCCGAGCGTTGGTCGAATCGATCTGCTCGTGTACCTCGACGCGCCGCCAGCTGCCGTGCGGGTGACGTAGTCGACGAACGAGCTCTCCGGAGTCGAGCACGTCGGTCACGGGTGCAAGGCTAGGCTGACGCCCATGAGTGACGGCGCACGGGTCACCAGCGATCCCGAGATCGATCTGTACACGACTGCGGGCAAGCTGGCAGATTTCCAGGAACGGGTAGACGAGGCTACGCACGCGGGGTCGTCCCGCGCCGTCGAGAAGCAGCATGCGAAGGGGAAGAAGACGGCGCGCGAGCGCGTCGAGATGCTCCTCGACGAAGGCAGCTTCATCGAACTCGACGAGCTGGCGCGGCACCGGTCGATCAACTTCGGGCAGGAGGCCAACCGTCCCTACGGAGACGGTGTCATCACCGGGTACGGCACGGTCGACGGCCGCACGGTGTGCGTCTTCGCGCAGGACTTCACGGTCTTCGGCGGCTCCCTGGGCGAGGTCTTCGGCGAGAAGATCGTCAAGGTCATGGACCTGGCGATGAAGATGGGCTGCCCGGTGGTCGGCATCAACGACTCCGGCGGCGCCCGCATCCAGGAGGGCGTGGTCGCCCTCGGCATGTACGGCGAGATCTTCCGCCGCAACGTGCACGCCAGCGGCGTCATCCCGCAGATCAGCCTCATCATGGGCCCCTGCGCCGGCGGCGCGGTCTACTCCCCGGCGATCACCGACTTCGTCGTCATGGTCGACCACACCTCGCACATGTTCATCACCGGACCCGACGTCATCAAGACCGTCACCGGTGAGGACGTCGACTTCGAGCACCTCGGTGGCGCCCGCTCCCACAACACCAAGTCGGGTGTGGCGCACTATCTCGGGCACGACGAGCAGGACGCGATCGACTACGTCAAGGAACTGCTGTCGTACCTGCCGGCGAACAATCTCGACGCGCCGCCCGTCTTCGACGACGAAGAGGCCGACCTCGAGCCGACCCCCGAGGACGAGGCGCTCGACCACTTCATCCCCGACTCCACGCACACGCCGTACGACGTGCACACCGTCATCCAGACGGTGCTCGACGACGGCGAGTTCACCGAGGTCCACGCGCTCTTCGCGCCCAACATCGTCTGCGGCTTCGGCCGGGTCGAGGGGCACAGCGTCGGGATCGTCGCGAACAACCCCGGCCAGCTCGCCGGCACCCTCGACATCGAGGCCTCGGAGAAGGCGGCGAGGTTCGTGCGCACGTGCGACGCGTTCTCGGTGCCGGTCATCACGTTCGTCGACGTGCCGGGCTTCCTGCCGGGCACCGACCAGGAGTGGAACGGCATCATCCGCCGCGGCGCCAAGCTCATCTACGCCTACGCCGAGGCGACCGTGCCGCTCATCACGATCATCATGCGCAAGGCCTACGGTGGCGCCTACGACGTCATGGGCTCCAAGCACCTCGGCGCCGACATCAATCTCGCCTGGCCCACCGCGCAGATCGCCGTCATGGGTGCCCAAGGCGCGGTGAACATCCTGTACCGCAAGCAGATCCAGGCGGCCGCCGACGCCGGCGAAGATGTCGACGCGGTGCGCGCGGAGTTCGTCGACCAGTACGAGCTGACGTTGGCCAACCCTTACATGGCCGCCGAGCGCGGCTATGTCGACGCGGTGATCCCGCCGCGCGAGACGCGCAAGCACATCGTGCGGTCACTGCGCGCCCTGCGGCACAAGCAGGAAGACCTGCCCCCGCGCAAGCACGGAAACATCCCGCTGTGATGTCCGAGTCGACGGCCCAGGCTCCCGAGCAGGCGGCTCCCCCGGTGCCGACCCTGCTGCGCATCGATCACGGCAGCCCGACCGCCGAAGAGGTGGCCGCGTTGACGATGGTCGTCGCGGCGCTCGCAGCCGCGGCCGAGCCGGAGAAGCCGCGCCGGCGGCGACCCGGCTGGGGTGCGCCCCGGCGGGCGGTCGGGCAGCAGCGAATGTCACGCCCGACGTGGGGCAACTGGGACGACTGGTGAGGCCGGCGCGCACTGCGAGCGCCATCGACGCGGTCGCCGAGGGGTATCTCTCGGCGGCCGTTTCGTTGAGCCCGATCACCGCGACCGCCCTCGGGCTCCCCGGGGCCGACGACCAACTCGACGACTTCTCTCCTGAAGGCCTGGCGGCCGCCGCCGATCTCGACCGCGCCACGCTGCGTCGGCTGGCCGGGGCGGAGCCCGTCGACGACATCGACCGGGTGACGCTGGAGGCGATGCGCGAGCGGCTCGGGGTCGCCGTGGAACGGCACGAGGCCGGCGTCCCGCACATGAGCCTCAATGTGCTGGAGTGCCCGCTGCAGGCGGTGCGCGACGTGCTCGATCTCATGCCGACGGACACGCCGCAGCAGTGGGAGGTCGTCGCCGACCGGATGGCCGCGATCCCCGCGGCGCTCACCCAGTGGCACGACTCGCTGCTGTACGCCCGCTCCCGAGGGCTCGTCGCGTCGCGGCGCCAGGTGCTCGCGTGCATCGCCCAGGCGGAGGGATTCGCCTCGGCCGACGGCTACTTCGGCACGCTGCTCGAGCGGGAACGCGCCGCCAGACACCCGGTTCCGGAGGCGGTGGCGGTGCGGGTCGAGCGAGCGGCGACCACCGCCCGCGCCGGCTACGCCGCCTGCGCCGCGCGGCTGCGCGACGATCTGCTGGCCGTGGCGCCGCAGGCCGACGCGTGCGGGCGGGAGCTCTACGCGTTGCACTCGCGGTATTTCCTCGGGTCGCGGATCGACCTCGCGGAGACGTACGCGTGGGGTGTGGACGAGTTGGCGCGCGTCCGGGACCGGATGCGGCAGCTGGCCGGGCGGATCGCACCGGACGCCGCGACGGGCGGCGGGACCGATGCGCAGACCCTCGTGTGGGCGGCCCGGGAGCGGCTCGACACCGACGAGCGCTACCGGCTCCGGGGCACGGAGGCGCTCGTGGCGTGGATGCAGGAGCAGACGGACCGGGCCGTCGCCGCGCTCGCGCCGGTGCACTTCGACATCCCGGAACCGTTGCGCCGCATCGAGTGTCGGGTGGCGCCCACCCAGACGGGCGGCATCTACTACACGGGGCCGAGCGACGACCTGAGCCGGCCCGGGATGATGTGGTGGTCGGTGCCGCGCGGGGTGACGACGTTCTCGACGTGGCAGGAGCTGACGACCGTCTACCACGAGGGCGTGCCGGGGCATCACCTGCAGATCGGCCAGACCGTGTTGAACTCCGGGCAGCTCAATCGGTGGCGGCGGCTGCTGTCGTGGACGTCCGGGCACGGCGAGGGCTGGGCGCTGTACGCCGAGCAGCTCATGGCCGAGCTTGGCTTTCTCGACGATCCCGGCAACCGGCTCGGGATGCTCGACGCGCAGTCGTTGCGGGCCGCGCGCGTCGTCATCGACATCGGGGTGCACTGCGGGTTCGACATGCCCGCTCAGGACGGCGGCGGCCCGTGGTCGTACGACACGGCGTGGCGGCTGCTGCGCAGCGCGAGCTTGCTGCCGGAGGAGATCCTGCGCTTCGAGCTCGACCGCTACCTGGGCTGGCCCGGGCAGGCTGCCGCGTACAAGGTGGGCGAGCGGCTGTGGCGGTCGCTGCGCGACGAGGTCGCGACCGCACAGGGGGCCGCGTTCGATCTGCGCGAGTTCCACCGGCGAGCCCTCGACATCGGCGGTGTGGGCCTCGACACGTTGCGCCAGGCGGTGTTGGGACGCTGGGAGGCTGCAGACGGCCCGCGCGCGACGGCCGAGAGCTCGGAGGCGGTGTCATGACGGCTGCGGTGCGTCTGCTGCTCGCGTCGGCCTCCCCCGCCCGGCTGGCGACTCTGCGTTCGGCCGGCGTCGGCCCGCTGGTGAAGGTCAGCGGCGTCGACGAGGACGCCGCCCTACACGACGCCGAAGCGCGTTACGGGCCACTCGAACCCGCGGACATCGCGCTCGTCCTGGCGCGAGCCAAGGCGGAGTCGGTGGCCGCGGCACTCGCCGCCGAGGCCGGTGGTCACACATACGACTCCGGAGCCGGAGCCGGCGCAGCGGTCGACCGGAGCGCCGCTGACCTCGTCGTCGGCTGCGACTCGGTGCTGGAGTTCGGCGGCACAGCGCACGGCAAGCCGGCTTCGCCGCAGGAGGCGGTGGACCGGTGGCGGGCGATGTCGGGGCGCTCCGGGGTGCTGCACAGCGGCCACTGGCTCATCGACCTGCGGCCCCCGAACGAGGGCGGCACGGCTGCGACGCTCGGCGCGACCGGCTCCACCGTCGTGCACTTCGGC
>JBDIAM010000266.1:0-5106 GCA_039812445.1 Piscicoccus intestinalis
AGAAGTACCAGGGGAACGGCGACCAGTCGGGGTCGCGCTTCTGGAGGAACTGGTCGCGGCCCTCGACGGCCTCGTCGGTCATGTAGGCCAGGCGGGTCGCCTCGCCGGCGAAGACCTGCTGGCCCATCAGCCCGTCGTCGACGAGGTTGAACGCGAACTTCAGCATGCGCTGCGCCTGCGGGCTCTTGCCGAGGATCTCGCGGGCCACCTCGATGCCGGTCGACTCCAGCTCCGCGTGCTCGGCCACGATGTTCACCGCGCCCATCCGATGCATGTCCTCGGCGGAGTACGTGCGCCCGAGGAAGAAGATCTCGCGGGCGAACTTCTGTCCGACCATCCGCGCGAGATAGGCGCTGCCGTAGCCCGCGTCGAAGGAGCCCACGTCGGCATCGGTCTGCTTGAAGCGCGCGTGCTCGCGGCTGGCGATCGTCAGGTCGGAGACGACGTGCAGGCTGTGCCCGCCCCCGGCCGCCCAGCCTCCGACGAGGGCGATGACGACCTTGGGCATCGTGCGGATGAGCCGCTGCACCTCGAGGATGTGCAGCCGCCCGCCCTCGGCATTGACGCGCGCCTCGTCGACGCTGCTCGCCGTCTCGTCCCCGGAGGCGGTGGCCTCGCCGCTGGCGTACTGGTACCCCGACCGCCCGCGGATCCGCTGGTCACCGCCGGAGCAGAACGACCACTTGCCGGCGGCGCCGGTGCCCTCGGGGCCCGGGCCGTTGCCGGTGAGGAAGACGACGCCGACATCCGGGGTCATCCGGGCGTGGTCGAGCGCCCGGTACAACTCGTCGACCGTGTGCGGCCGGAAGGCGTTGAGCACCTCCGGCCGGTCGAAGGCGATGCGCACCGCGCCGAGCGTGCGACCGGGCACCGGGCCCGGCAGCACGCAGCGGTGATACGTGATGTCGGTGAGGTCGAATCCCTCGACCGGCCGCCACGCCGCGGGGTCGAAGGGCGAGGATGAAGCCGTCATGCCCGGCAGCGTACGGCCCGCCCGAGGCGCCCGCGGCCCGGCCCACCGCCGTAGACTCCGGTTAACACGGAACTGATCTTGAATAATCACCCGTCACCGTAGGAGCACGCCATGGCCCGCACCCCGCTGGAGAACTCGTCCGCCCACCTCGACCTCGCGCACGCGCTGCCGGTCGTGCAGGAGTCGACCACCTCGCGGGTGCTCGTCGACAACCCGCTGCTGCGTGTCGTGCAGTTCACCTTCGACGCGGGCGAGCTGCTCACCGAGCACACCTCCCCGCGCGCCGTCACGTGCCAGCTCGTCGAGGGCTCGATGCGGTTCACCGTCGAGGGCACCGAGCACGCGATGGGTCCCGGTGACGTCATCTACCTCGCCCCCGGCGCCCGGCACGCCCTCGTCGCGGACTCACCGTGCCGCCTCACCCTCGTCATGGTCGACACCGACGCCGACCTGACGCCTCCCGCGTGAGCCCACGCACCCGCTCGTAGCCTGGGGTTCATGCCGATCCCCGAATTCATCGTCGAGCTGCGCCGGCATGTCGGCCACGCACCGCTGTGGCTCATCGGTTGCACGGCAGTCGTGTTGCGCGAGACCGACTCCGGCCCGCAGGTGCTGCTCGTGCGCCGCGCCGACTTCGACGTGTGGAGCCCGGTCACCGGCATCGTCGACCCCGGCGAGAACCCGCACGAGACCGCGGCGCGGGAGGTGTGGGAGGAGGCCCGCGTGACGGCCCGCGTCGAGAGCCTCGTGTGGGTGCACGCCACCGACCTCATGACGCACGTCAACGGCGACCAGGCCCGCTACCTCGACCACTGCTTCCGGCTGCGCTACGTCGAGGGGGAGCCCGAGGTCGGCGACGACGAGAACCTCGAGGCCCGTTGGTGGCCGCTGGACGCCCTGCCCGACATGCCCGCGCACTTCGCCGAGCGCATCCGGGTGGCGCTGGACGACCCCACGCGCACCCTGCTCGGCCCCCTCGGCGACGAAACGGGTTGACCCGCATGGACTTACCGCAGATCGACGAGATTCTCGCGAATGCCCACGTCGTCACCGTGCCGCTGCGCGTGCGTTTTCGCGGCGTCACGAGCCGGGAGGCGGTGCTGCTGCGCGGCCCGGCCGGCTGGGGCGAGTTCGCCCCCTTCGCCGAATACGCCGACGCCGAGGCGGCCCGCTGGCTCGCCGCCGCGCTCGAGGCGGCCTGGGTGGGCCACCCGGCGCCGGTCCGCGACCGCGTGCCCGTCAACGCCACCGTCCCGGCGGTCGGCCCGAACCAGGTCGCGGAGGTGCTTCGCCGGTACGACGGCTGCGACACCGTCAAGATCAAGGTCGCGGAGACGGGCCAGGGCCTCGACGACGACCTCGCCCGCGTCGCCGCGGTCCGCGACCTCGCGCCCGGCGCCCGCCTGCGGGTCGACGCGAACGGCGCCTGGGACGTGTCGCAGGCCCGTGAGGCGCTGACCGCCCTCGCCGCCTACGACCTCGAGTACGCCGAGCAACCCTGTCGCACCGTGGCCGAACTCGCCCGGCTGCGCGTCGAGCTCGCGCGGCACGGGGTCGACGTGCCGATCGCGGCCGACGAGTCGATCCGCCGGGCGGACGACCCCCTCGAGGTGGCGCGCCGACGCGCCGCCGACGTCATCGTCGTCAAGGTCGCCCCGCTCGGGGGAGTGCGCGCCGCGCTGCGGATCGTCGCCGACGTCGGGCTGCCCGCCGTCGTCTCCAGCGCCCTCGACACCTCCGTCGGCATCGCCGCCGGCGTCGCGCTCGCCGCCGCCCTGCCGCGCCTGGACCACGCCTGCGGCCTCGGCACCGTCGAACTGCTCGCCGACGACGTCGCCGCCGAGCCCCTCGTGCCGCGCGCCGGGGGCCTCCCCGCGCCCGCGCACCCGGTCGTCGAGGCCGATCGGCTGGCCCGTCTCGCCGTGGCGCCCGAGCGCGAGCAGTGGTGGCGGCAGCGGCTGCGGCGCTGCCACGCCCTGCTGTGACGCGCCGGGGCGCCACGCGAACGGGTGGCTACGCCTGCGGAGCCGCCGCCGGTTCGTCCGCGACCTCGCCGGGAGCCGGTTCGACGAGCAGCACGAGCGAGCCGCGCGGCCCGCTGGTGAGCACGAGCACTCCGCTCTCGCCGCGGCCGTCGAGCCGCAGCTTGGCGCGATACGCCTCCGGGTCGATCGACGTGCCGCGCTTCTTGATCGTCACCCGCCCGATGCCGCGCGCCCGCAGCGCCGCCCGCGCCGCCTTCGGCGCCGACGGCAGCACCTGCGTGATGACGAACCGGCGGGCCCACGGCACGTCGCGCACCGTCTCCGCGAGCACGTAGCCGGAGTCGGGCCCGGCCGGCGCCCCGTCCACCGCCACCGCGAGCGCGTCGAGGCGTCCGGCCCGCACCACGGCCCGGTCGGGGTCGTACAGCTGCACCCCCGGCTCCGGCGGCACCGACCCCGGCGGCGCGGGAGGCGAGCCCGGCGCCACCACCTCGAAGGCCGCCTCGCCGCGCACGACGAGCGCCATGCGCCCGGGCCGCCGCACGGTCGCGCCCCACCACAGCGCGCACTCCAGCACCTCGCCCTCGTACGAGACCCACTGCGCCTGCGCGCCGTCCGGCACCCGGGCGTGCGGAAAGCCCGGCGACAGCTTGGCCCCGACCGCCGGCACGCTCGCCGCCGTGCGCAGCACGAGCTCCCACGGCGGGGAGAGCTGGTCGAGCCGGAACGTGCGCGTCGTGCGCCCCCGGGAGTCGGTGCGCCCCGGCAGCCGCCGCGCCGGGTCGAACCACACGCCGAGCCGCCCCGCGTCGACCTCCGCCTCGACGTCCGGCGCCGAGAGCCCCGCGAGCGTCTCCTGCGCCGTGGCGCATCGCACCCGCACGCCGGCCCGGTCGCGCAGGTTCTCCGCGGCCAGCGCGGCCGTCGCCTCGTCGGCGTCCACGGCGAGCACCCGCAGGCCGGCGTCGGCGAAGGCGGCGGCGTCGAGCCCGAGCCCGCAGCCCAGGTCCCACACCTCGCGCACGCCGGCGTCGACGAAGCGGCGCGCGTGCAGCGCGGCCAGCCGCGGCCGGGTCGCCTGCTCGAGGCCGTCGGTGGTCAACAGCAGCCCGTCGGCCGCAGGCCCGAGCTTGGCAGCGGCCCGCGCCCGGAGCCGGGCCTGCGTCAGGGCCGCGGCGACCAGCCCCGGGTCGTGACCCGCCTCCCGCAGCCGCGCCGCCAACGGCAACACGGCCGACTCCTCGTACGGCGGGAGTCCGGCCAGCAGCGCCCGCCCGGGCGCCGAGGTCAGGGCCCGCGCGTCCGCCGGTGTCATGCCGCTCACCGCGCCATTGTCGCCTGCCACCGGCGCCGTCTCCGAGGAGGCGGCCCGGCCGACCCGACCCCCGGTCGGCCGGCGTCGGTCGCGCCGGTCACCGCCTCGCAGCCGCACCGACATCTGCCCTTCGCCGCGCCCTTTCCGACGGTTCACCCGGTCGCGACGCGCAGCGGGTTGACTTCTGCCGTGGTCACTCTGGACGTGCAGGCACTGGACAAGATCGTCGACGAGCTCGCCGACCGCTACGCGGGCAGCTTCACCCGCGAGGAGGTGAGCGAGGTCGTCCAGGCCAGCCATGACGAGCTGGCACCGACGTCGAGGTCGCCGCAGTACCTGCCGGTGTTCGTGCGCAAGTTCGCGCTGGACCGCCTCGTGCACCTCGCGGAGGAACGCGGCGTCGACCGGCACGGCGTGCAGGACGTGCTGTTCATCTGCAACGGCAACGCCGGCCGCTCCCAGATGGCCGCGGCCCTCGCCAACGAGCTCGCCGAACAGATGGCTCCGGGCCGGGTGCGGGCCTGGTCGGCCGGTGTCAACCCGATGGCGGAGGTGCTGCCGGCGGTGCGGGAGGTGATGTCGGAGCGCGGCATCGACATCGGCGAGGCCTTTCCCAAGCCGATCACCTCCGATGCGACCAAGGCCTCGGAGTACATCGTCGCCATCGGCGTCTCCGACGACGAGCTGCCCATCCACGGGCGGCACACGCTGCACTGGGACATCCCGCCGGTCGTCGGCCAGGGCGTGCCGGAAACCCGCTCGGCGCGCGACGACCTCGAGCGCCGCGTGCGCGAACTGCTGACGGAGATCACCGCCTGAGCCGGTGCCCGCGG
>JBDIAM010000267.1:0-5101 GCA_039812445.1 Piscicoccus intestinalis
CGGTCACGGGGCAGGTCCCACACCGAGCCGCACGCGCCGGCCTTGTCGTCGAAGGCGCCGAAGACGATCCGGTCGACGCGGGCCTGGATCGCCGCGCCGGCGCACATCGCGCAGGGTTCGAGCGTGACGACGAGCGTGCATCCGTCGAGCCGCCACCGGCCCACGGCCGACCCCGCTGCGCGCAACGCGACGATCTCGGCGTGCGCCGTCGGATCGGAGCCGGTCACGCGCGCGTTGACGCCCTCGGCCAGCACTTCGCCCGAGGCGTCGAGCACGGCCGCCGCCACCGGCACCTCCCCGTCGGCACCGGCCCCCGCGGCCCGTTCGAGCAGCGCCGCAAGCACCGACCGCACCGACTCCGACACGATCGGCTCGGCCCGCTCCTCGGTAGCCGGGGGCAGCCACACCTGCTCGGATCCGTGCCGGTCTGCGCTCACACGCTAAGTTTCACCCATGCGCGTCCACGTGGCCGACCACCCGCTCATCGCCCACAAGCTCACGTATCTGCGCGACCAGCGCACCGACTCCCCGACGTTCCGGCGTCTGGCGGAGGAGCTCGTGACCCTGCTCGCCTACGAGGCGACCCGCGAGGTGCGTGTCGAGCCGTTCGACATCGAGACCCCGGTCGCCCCGACGAAGGGCATCAAGCTGGCGCGGCCCAAACCGGTCATCGTGCCGATCCTGCGCGCGGGCCTCGGCATGCTCGAGGGCATGGTGCGGATGCTGCCGACGGCCGAGGTCGGCTTTCTCGGCATGGTGCGCGACGAGGAGACCCTGGAGGTCACCGCGTACGCCAACCGGCTCCCCGAAGACCTTTCCGGGAGACAGTGTTTCGTGCTCGACCCGATGCTCGCCACCGGCCACACCCTGGTCATGGCGATCGACTACCTCGTCGGTCTCGGCGCCAAGGACATCACCGCGGTCTGCCTGCTCGGCGCGCCCGAGGGCATCGCGCACCTGGAGGAGCAGCTCGCGGACGTCGAGCCCCCGGTCACCCTCGTGCTCGGCTCCATCGACGAGCGGCTCAACGACAAGGGCTACATCGTGCCCGGCCTCGGCGACGCCGGAGACCGGCTCTACGGCGTCGTCTGAGTCTCACTCGAGCACGTGGCTCAGCGGCGCCTCGCCGCGCCTGCCGAGGTGCGCGACCTGCGCGAGGTACAGCTCGGCGCAGGCCAGGGCGTCGGTCACCGCGTCGTGCGCGCGGTAGCGCGGCAGCCCGAAGTGCTCCCGGGCGGCGGCCAGCCGCAGCGCCCCGCCGCGCACGTGCCCCTCGGGTCCGGCGACGATGAGCCGCTGCAGTTCGAGGGTGTCGATCATCGTCAGCGGCAGGTCGACGCCGTGCAGGCGCCGGCAGGCGGCGGCGAGAAAGTCCCGCTCGATCGAGACGAAGTGCGCGACGAGCACCCGTCCGCGCAGCGCCACGAGCACCTGCTCCAGGGCCTCCCGCAAGGGCACGCCCGCAGCGACGACGTCGTCGGTGAGCCCGTGCACCGCCGCGCTCTGCCCCGGCCCGCGCCCGGCGTCGACGCCGCGTGAGGGCGGGCACACGATCGACCCGCCCGCGCCGCCGAGCCGGATCGACAGGCCGTCGATCGGCACGAACCCGATCGACAGCACGAGGTCGCGCGCGGGGTCCAGGCCGGTGGTCTCCAGATCGACCGCCAGGATCCTGGCCTGCGACAACGGTGTGCGCAGCCCGTCGAGCGGCGTGGCCAGGTAGTCCTGCAGAGCGCCCGGTGGGGCCTGCCGCGCCAGCCGCGTGCGTTTGCGTTCGGCGCGCGCGGCCGCGCTCAGCGCGGACGGCACCAGCTTCATGCCCATTCAGATTCTCGCCGCCGGGTAGCGCTGGGCCACCTGCCCCTGCACGGTGCGCACCACCCCGAACGCGTCGCGCAGGTGCCGCCGGTCGAGGCTGCTCAGGGTGTCCGGGTTGACGTGGTTGCCCGGGCTGCGCCCGTCGAGCACCGCCTTCGCCTGGTGTTCGAGCCGCACGTAGGAGATGAACTCGTACGCGTCGGACAGGTCGGTGGCGGTCTCGTGGGTCAACAGGTGGGCGTTGGCGGCGTCGGTGATCCGGTCGTGGGTGCGCATCGCGGGCGAGCCGGCGGCGAGGGCGAGCACGCGGGCCGTCTCCTGCACGGCCCCGATGCCGCCCCACTTGAGGTTGAGCGTGTCTTTGTGCTCGCCCTCCTTCTGCAGCACGAACCCGCGGAAGAAGCCCAGCGGCGGCTCGTGCCGCACGGCCTGCGCGGCCATGAGGCCGAGAAAGCGGCCGGACTTCTGGGCCTGCGCCTGCACCCCGCGGTACAGGTCGGTGAACAGCGTGGTGTCCCCGGCCAGCGCGCGGGCGTCGAAGAAGATCGCCGCGTTGAGCAGCGCGTCGGAGGTCGGCTCGTGCAACCACCGGGAGAACTCCTTGCGCCAGCCCGACAACGACTGGCGCCAGCGGGGATTCGTCGCCATGACGTCGCCCTCGCAGCGGGGGTAACCGCACAGTTCGAGACCGGCCACGACCTTCTCGGCGAGGGCCGCGACGTAGCGCTCCCCCTCGGGCCCGGCGTCGTCGGCGAGGATGATCGCGTTGTCCTGGTCGCTGCCGAGGGCCGATTCGCCCCGGGCCTGGGAGCCGAGCACCATCCAGCAGTACGGCGCCGGCGGGCGGCCGAGGTCGGCCTCCGCGAGAGCGATGATCTTGCGGACCACGGAGTCGGCGACGGCCGTGACGACCTTGCCGATGTCGTCGGCGGTCGCGTCCTGGGAGACGAGCCGGGTGACGGTCTGCGGCAGCCGCGACGTGACCTTGGCGACGCCGGCGACGTCGGCCTGGGTGGCGATGTCGCGCACGAGGTAGACCGGGTTGGCGTGTTCGAGCCGCACGAGGTCGGTGCTCGTGATGACGCCGATCGGACGGCCGGACTCCACGACCGGCAGGTGGTGGATCTGCCCGTCCATCATGAGCAGCAGCACCTCGAAGGCGAGTGCCTCGGCGGCGACGACGGTCGGGTCGGGGGTCATCACCGACGAGACGGAGTCGGAGGTGTCCAGGCCCGCGGCGACGACCCGTTTACGCAGGTCGCGGTCGGTGACGATGCCGAGGATGCGCGGCCCGTCCATGACCAGGATCGACGAGACGTTGCGGTCGGCCATGATGCGGGCGGCCTCGCGCACCGAGGCGTCGGCGGTGGTCTCGACGATCGCGTGCCGCACCATGTCTTTGGCTCGCGTGCGCAGCACCGCCATGCCGGAGTCGGCGAGGTGGGCGTTGCGTAACGCGCCCCGCACCCGCTCGCGGCGCTGACCGAGAAAGAACTCGCGGAACGCGGTGTTCGACCCGGCGAGGCGGTGCCAGTCGGGACCGGACATGACGAGCACGAGCGTGTCCTCGCTGGCGACCGCCCGGAACGTCGAGGGGTCGCCGTCGACGAGGGTGACGGTGCCCATGCTCGAGCCCTCCGCGGCCCGTTCGACGAGGTTGTCGCCCTCGTCGCGCAGGTCGATCGCGCCGCTGCGGATGACGTAGAACTCGTCGTTCGGCTCCCCCAGCGTGAGGATCTCCTCGCCGCGCCGCACGTAGCGCGTCGTCATCAGCGCCGGCAGCTCGTCGAGCACCGCGTCGGGCAGCTGGTCGAAGGGCGGGTTCACGGCGAGGAAATCGCGCACCTCGTGCAGTTCGACGTCCATGGGGCAAGTGAACACGGCGCGGGCGGACCACTGGGCGAGTTCGAGGCACTTTGGAGTCGGGCCGGGCGCGCCGGGGCGCGCGGGTGGGCGGGGCGGGGCGCGCGGGTGGGACGGTGCGGGTGAGCCAGGGCGGGGCCGGCCGCGCACCTGACGGGACCGGCTCCGAGACCAACCCCGCACCGGCGTGTGTGATTTCGCGGCATCACACCGGTGTGATTCGATGGTGGCGAGCTGTGCCGAGGCCACGGCCGCTCACGACGAGATCACCGCCCGAGGAGTCTGCATGCCGCATCAGGTGAAACGGATCTTCGTGTGGATCTTCTGGATCTTCGTCATCTACGCGATCTTCACCAGCCCCGATCGGGCGGCTGACCTGCTCATCACCGTCTGGGAGATCATCGTCAACGGATTCACTTCCGTCGGAATCTTCTTCGACCGGCTCCTGGGGCGGTAGGCAGGCCTCCCCCGCCGCGCCTACCCTGACGCCATGCCCGCCACGCCGGAGCGCAACCTCGACACCCTCGAGCGGTACCTGCTGCGGGGCGAAAAGATCGTCGTCGCCCGGCACCGGCACTGGGCCACGGTCGCGGAGCCGGTGGCGCTGGCGGTCGTAGGCCTGGTCATCGCCCTGTGGCTGTCGGCCTCCCTCGACGCCAACGCGATGCAACTCGGCGACCTGGTGTGGTGGCTGTGGTTCGCGCTCGCCGGCCGCGCCGCCTTCTATCTGTGGGAGTGGCAGCGCGAGTGGTTCATCGCCACCGACCGGCGGCTGCTGCTCGTCTACGGGTTCATCGTGCGCAAGGTCGACATGATGCCGCTGGGCAAGGTCACCGACATGACCTACCACCGCACGGTGCTGGGCCGGATCTTCGGGTACGGCACGTTCGTGCTGGAGAGCGCCGGGCAGGACCAGGCCCTGTCGAATCTGAACTTCATCCCCCAACCCGACGAGACGTACAAGTCGATCATCGCCCAGATCTTCCACAAGGAGGGCGACGACGACGTCGACGGCCCGGACGAGGACTACCTCGACGAGATCCTGAACGAAGACGACGAGGGTCGGCGCCGATTCTTCGCCCGGCACCTGCGCCGGTTCGTCGCGCGCGACCGCGACCGCGACGATTACGACGATCTCGACGAGACCGGGCCCATCCAGGAGCTGCGGCCGCCGCGGGAGGCGTCGGCCGGTCGCCGCTCCGACAGCTCCGGCCGGCGCGGGCGCACGACTCGCGCGCCCCGTCGCCACGACGACGACTACGCCGACGAGTACGACGAGGCGTACGAGACGACGTCGCTCGACCTCGGCAACGTCGCCGCGTCCGGCGGCCAGACGATCTACCGCAGCACCGACGGCGACGGCACCGACGAGCCGTACTACCCGAGCCGCTGAGGGCACGCTCGACCCGAGCTCGACCCG
>JBDIAM010000268.1:0-5096 GCA_039812445.1 Piscicoccus intestinalis
CGTCGCGGAACAACCTGGCCTACGCGTACGAGTCGGCGGGGGAAGTGGGTCGGGCGATCCCGTTGTACGAGGCGGTGCTGGCCGATGCCGAGCGGTCGCTGGGGCCTCAGCACCCCACCACCCAGGTGTTTCGGGCCAATTTCGAGTACGCCCAGTCGCTACAAGAATCTGAGGGCAGCAGCCCTCCGAACAGCTCGGGGGAGGGCCGACCCCGTGGCAGACGGGGTCCGTGGGCCAAGTGGCTTAGGCCCCGCTGAGTGGCGGCAAGAGGTACGTCTGCACCCACAGGGGGTCAAAGGACCCTGTAATCGGGGAGCGCTGCCCGAGGCTACGCAGGCCGTGGCCTCTCTGCCGACGTTAACGTCAGCGAACATCACCCCCGGCGCCCCGCAGCGCCTCGACGTGGCCAGGGAGGGCGGGGTGAGCCCAAAGGCGGTCCCCGATCATCGGGGAGGCAACAACGCGGGCGCCCGTGCCGAACGCGTCGTTGAGCACCCAAGGGCGGCGTTGCCGGACGCACCGACCGCCCACAGGTTAAGCGTGTTGAAGGTGAGCGGGGCGACGACGACGTGCGTCGTCTTCTTCGTCGTCCGAGGCTCGCCGGGGCGCCGTGGTCGTCGGTCGGCCGGCCGAGAGGTCGCCGCCTCGATGGCAGCCGCGTCGATCCCACTCCCGTGCGGTGGGGTTGGGGGTCACCGTCACGGAGTAGCCGGTCTCGACGAGGTGCGCGGCGATCTCGTGGGCGCGCTCACATCAGCAAGAACTACACCCTGATGGCACCGCGCCCGCTACGTCACCACCGCCGAGCTTGTCGAGACGCTCGACCAAGGACTGGCCGACAACATTGACTCCGACCGACGACCCGGTGCCGGCGCGCTGCCTCAGCCGCCGAGTTCGGCCAACTCCTCCACCACCGCGCGGACGGCGCGGGCCACCTCGGGGGCGTTCGGGGTGTCGGAGTGCACGCAGATCGAGTCCGGACGCACCGACACCCGCTCGCCGGTGTCGCACTCCACGACCTGCTCGGCCAGGGCCAGCCTGGCGCGGGCGGTGGCCAGCTCCGGCGGGGTCGCCGACGGCCTGCGCGCGATGATGAGCGACCCGTCAGCGCGGTAGGTCAGGTCGACGTACACCTCCGAGACGAAGGGCACGCCGCGGCGGGCCGCGACAAACTCGTGCAGCGTCCCGGCCATCCCGTAGATCGGCACCTCGTAGTCGACGGCGACGTCGCAGATCGCGTCGGCGATCTCCTCCTGCCGGGCGGCCATGCCGTAGAGCGAGCCGTGCGGCTTGAGGTGATCCAGCGGCGCTTCGTGCGCCCGTAGGAACGCCACGAGCGCCCCCACCTGGTAGCGCACCAGGTCGGCGGTCTCACCGCGGTCAAGCTTCATCTCCCGGCGGCCGAACCCGACGAGGTCCGGCAGCCCGGGGTGCGCGCCCACGGTGACGCCCGCGCCGAGCGCCAGCTCGACGGTCTCGCGCAGCACGGTCGGGTCGCCGGCGTGGAACCCACACGCGACGTTTGCCGTGTCGATGAGCGTCACCAGCTCGGGGTCGTTGCCAAACGAGTGCAGACCGAATGCCTCGCCCATGTCGGAATTAACGGTAACCATGACTCTCCTCCTACTGTTCTGGGGCCTCGAGGTCGGCCTCGACGTCCGCCACGATGTCGGCCAGGTTCGTCTCGAGCCACGCCGTCGACACCGGACCGGAGGCGACCGCGGAGTCGGTCAGCAGCCGCAGGTGCACGTCGCGGGTCGTCGGCACGCCCTCGACGACCAGTTCGGAGAGCGCCTGGATGGACTTGGCGACCGCGTCGGCCCGGTCCCGGCCGTGCACGACGATCTTGCCGACGAGCGAGTCGTAGTAAGGCGGGATGGCGTCGCCGGCGACGTAGCCGGTCTCCACCCGTACCCCCGGCCCGCCCGGCAGGTCGAAGCGGGTCAGCTCGCCGGGCGAGGGGAAGAACTCGGTTGTCGGGTCCTCGGCGTTGATGCGGAACTCGAACGCCGTGCCCTCCAGCGCGAGGTCGTCCTGGGTGACACTCAGCGGCTCACCCGCGGCGACCCGCAGCTGCTCGGCGACGAGGTCGAACCCGGTGACCATCTCGGTGACCGGATGCTCCACCTGGATGCGGGTGTTCATCTCGATGAAGTAGAAGCCGTCGTCGTCGACGAGGTACTCCACCGTGCCGGCACCGTGATATCCGACCTCCTGCGCCAACCGCACACTAGCCTGTGCTATCGCTTCGCGCAGCGTCGGGTCGAGATCGGGCGCCGGGGCCTCCTCGAGCAGCTTCTGCCGGCGCCGCTGCACCGAGCAGTCCCGCTCGAAGGCGTGCACGACCGTGCCGTGGCTGTCGGCCATGACCTGCACCTCGATGTGCCGGGCGTCGGTGATGACCTTCTCCAGGTAGACCGCGTCGTCGCCGAAGGCCGCGCGAGCCTCGGCCTTGGCCTGCGAGACCGCCGAGGCCAACCCGTCGGCGTGGTCGACGATCCGGATGCCTTTGCCGCCGCCGCCGGCTGCGGCCTTGACCATCACCGGGTAGCCGAGCTCTTCCGCGGCCGCGATCGCCTCGTCGGGGTCGCGCAACTCGTCCGTGCCCGGCACGACCGGCACCCCGGCCTCTTGGGCGGCGCGGCGGGCGGCGGCCTTGTCGCCCATCCGGGAGATCACCTCTCCGCTCGGTCCGACGAAGGTCAGCCCGGCCTCCTGGACGGCGTCCGCGAACGCGGCCCGCTCGGCGAGGAACCCGTAGCCGGGGTGCACGAAGCCGCAGCGGGTGTCTTTGGCCGCAGCCAGCACCTTCTCGGTGTCCAGGTACGACTTGGTCGCCTGCGACGGCCCGATGTCGACCGCCTCGTCGGCCAGGGCGACCCACCGGGAGGCGGCGTCGGCCCTGGAGTGCACCGCCACCGCCTCCCAGCCGAGGGCGTGCGCGGCCCGGATCACCCGCAGCGCGATCTCACCGCGGTTGGCGACCAACACGCGGCGCGGCGCGTCGCTCACTCGATGACCGCGATGTCGTCGCCGACGCCGACCTCGCCCTCGTTCTCCACGAGGAACTGCTTGAGGGTGCCTGCCGCGGTGGACTTCACCTCGTTGAAGTTCTTCATCACCTCGACCAGGCCGATGACCTGGCCCTCCTCGACGGTGTCGCCGTCCTCGACGAAGTTCGGCTCGTCGGGGGAGGGCTTGCGGTAGAAGACTCCGGGGATGCTGGTCTTGACGGTGGCCATGACGGGTTCCTTTCTGGGGTAGGAGTTTTCAGCGCACGGCCGCGCGGGCGCGCTCAAGCCGGTCCTTCTGGTGGGCGCGGGCGGCGAGCGCCTCGTCGACGTCGACGGAGCGGAACCGGATGACATCGCCGGTGCGCGCCTGGCCGAAGAGATCGCGGTCCACGGAGATGACGGTGCCGATCGTCGCGTACCCGCCGCCGGTCACCGCGTCGCCGAGCAGCACGATCGGCTCGTCTCCGCCGGGCACCTGGATGGAGCCCAGCGGGTAGCCGAGGTCGACGACGTTGGCGGGGTCGCTACCGGCTCCGAACGGCTGCTCGCGCTCGACGAAACCCAGCGTGCCGCCGCGCAGCCGGTAACCGACCCGGTCGGCGTCCTTGGTGACCTTCCACGGCGTCTGCAGGAAGTGCTGCATCGCCTCGTCGGTGAGCCGGTAGGAGCACAGCCCGATGACCGTGCGCACCTCGACGTCGTGGGCCAGCTGCGGGACGAGGTCGTCGGGCAGCGTGTTGCCGACCGCGTCCATGCCGGCGGACGCGCCGAGCGGCAGCACGTCGCCGTCGGCGAGCTTGCGCCCCTCGAAGCCGCCGAGCCCGATGAGCGTGTACGTCGAGCGTGACCCCAGGTACTCGGGCACGTCCACGCCGCCGGAGATCGCGATGTACGGCCGCGTCCCGGAGGTGATCATCCCGAAATCCAGCACGTCACCGGGCCCGACGCCGAACGCCTCGTAGGTTGGCACGGGCTGCCCGTTGAGCGTCGCGTCGGCGTCCCCGCCGGTCAGCGCGACGACCCGCTCGTCGGCGAACTCCAGCCGCGGCCCGTTGTAGGTGGCCTCCAGGGACGCGGCGCCCTCGTCGTTGCCGACGAGGATGTTGCCGAGCCGGTAGGAGTACTGGTCCATCGCGCCCGAGGGCGGCATGCCGATCGCGTACCGGCCGGGCCGGCCGGCGTCCTGCACTGTGGTGGACAGTCCGCCCGTCACGGCGGTCACGTGAGAACTCATCGGTAGAGCACCTCCAGCAGCGAGTCGTTGACGCCTTGGGGGTCGGCCAGGAACTGGGCCGGCGAGAACTCGACGTCCCGCTGGCGGTAGCGGAAGTCGCCCGCCTCCACCTCCTTGCGCGTCGCGTCGAACTCGGCGCGGTCGATCGAGCGGTAACGCCAGATATCGCCGGGCCGCGGGAACACGATGGAGTCCGCGAAGTCCGGGTGGTCCTGCTTGACGTTGAGCACTGGAGTCGGCGAGATGCCGTACAACTGATAGCCGCCCGCGCCCTGCACCGGGTAGATCACGGAGAACGCCCCGCCGATGCCGAACGCACGCTCCGGGGTGAATGTGCGCGGCCGCACGTACTTGGGCACCTCGATCTGCCGCTCGGCCGGCTCCAGCTGGTAGCAGAACGGCAGTCCGGGCACGAAGCCGAGCATCGTGACGATCCACGGGTTGCCGGCCATGTGGTCGATGAACGCCCGCACCGATGCGAAGTTGTTGACGCGCGCGCCGTACTCCAGGTCGGTGGACTCCGGGTCCTGGTGGCGGTCGCGGAAGCGCATCAGCGCCTCGTGGGTCCATGGGTCGTTGTACAGCACCGGGATGTCGACGACCCGGGTGTGCAGCACGAAGTCCTCGGGCACGTGCCCGGCGTGCTCGTCCAGCTCGGTCAGCAGCGACTTCAGTTCGCGAGGCGCGATGACGTCGGGGTCGAACCGGATCATGTATGAGGCGTTGGACGGGCATATGTCGACCACCCCATCGAGCCCGCGGTCGGCGAGCTCGTTGGTGATCATCATCGCCTTGAAGTTCGCCTCGATGCTCATCTTCTCGTCGATCTCGACGAAGATGAACTCGTC
>JBDIAM010000269.1:0-5080 GCA_039812445.1 Piscicoccus intestinalis
GCGGACTCGGTGGAACGCATCACGATGGCCCGCTTCCGCGCCTCCGATCTGCGGGTCGACGCCAAGCCGGATCTCACGCCCGTCACCGACGCCGACACCGCCGCCGAGGAGCTCATCCGCTCCCAGCTCAAGCGGGCCCGTTCCCGCGACGCCGTGCTCGGCGAGGAGGGCGGCGAGACCGGAGGCGGGTCGCGCAAGTGGATCATCGACCCCATCGACGGCACGAAGAACTACGTGCGCGGGGTGCCGGTGTGGGCCACGCTCATCGCGATGTACGACAACAACGAGCCGGCGATCGGACTCGTCGCCGCCCCTGCGTTGGGACGCCGCTGGTGGGCCGCCGCGGGCACCGGCGCCTGGACCGGCCGGAGCCTGAGCAGCGCCACCCGCCTGCAGGTCTCCAGCGTCGGCGCCCTCGACGACGCCTCCCTGTCGTACTCCAGCCTCGAGGGCTGGCGCACCGCCGACCGCTTCGACCAGTTCCTCACGCTGACGCGGCGCTGCTGGCGCACCCGCGCGTACGGCGACTTCTGGTCGTACATGCTGCTCGCCGACGGCGGCGTCGACATCGCCTGCGAGCCCGAACTCGAGGTCTACGACATGGCCGCGCTCGTGCCGATCGTCACCGAGGCCGGCGGCTCGTTCACCTCCCTCGACGGCACCCCCGGCCCCTGGGGCCGCAACGCGCTCGCGACGAACGGGCGGCTGCACGGCAGCGTGCTCGACCTGCTCAACGCGCCCGCCGAGTCCGCAGCGTCCGCCGAGGTGGCGGACTCGAAGACCGCGACCTGAGCGACGACCGAAGCGACGACCGAAGCGACGACCTGGGCGACGAGCGGGCCGCCGGCCCGACTCAGCGTTCGAGCACCCGCACCGGTCCCAGGCCGCGATCGGCCGCCAGGCCGGCCAGGCCCGGTCCGATCCGCTCACCGTCTCCGACGACGACGATCGTCCACTGGGCGTCGTCGTCGGCGACGTACGCCCGGTAGGCCCGGCGCAGCCGCTTGGGGGTCAGCTCGCGCATCTGCCGCAGCGTCTGCGTCGTGTGCTGCGTGTCGAGCCCCTCGAGCGCCCGCGAGATGGCCTCGTCGGCGACGGCGTCGGCCGTGGCGTACCGGCCCGGGGCGGTCTCGCAGAGAAAGTCGACACCCGAGCGGGTCTCCTCGTCGGAGAACCCGTCGCGGGCGGCGCGCAGGATGTCGAGGGTGTCACCGAGAGCCGGCGCGGTCGCGTCGGCCCGCACCGCCCCGCTCGTGACGAACAGCCCGGCGCCCACGCGCGGCCGGAAGCCGCAGCGCATGCCGTACGTGTACCCCTTCTCCTCACGCAGCCGGGCGTCGAGCCGCGCCTGCGGGGCCCCGCCGATGAGGAAGGACAGCACCGGATACGGGGCCCAGCCGCCGTCGACGTCGCGGCCCGGGCCGGGGCAGCCCAGGTACAGCTCGCTCTGCACGGCGCCGGGCCGGTCGACGAGCACGATGCCCCCGGAGGCGGTGTCGCGCCCGACGGTGGCCACCGTCTCCGGCGCGTGGCGCTGCGGCGGGTCCTGCCAGGCGCCCAGCCCGGTTTCGAGTTCGCGCTCGACGTCGACCTCCGAGAGGTCACCGGCGACGACGACGGTGCCGCCGACCGGCCCGAGCGTGGCCCGGTGGTAGTCGGCGAGGTCGGCCGAGGTGATGTCGGAGACCGACGCCGCGGTACCGCCCGTCGGGCGCGACAGCCGCGAGGTCGCCGGGTAGTACCGGCGGATGAACTCGATCGCGGCCCGCTGACCGGGCGAGGCCAGCTCCTGCTCGATGTCGGAGAGGCGGGCGCGCACGTTGCGGCGCACCTCCGCCTCACCGAAGGCCGGCTCCGACAGGGCCTGTCGCAGCAGGTCGAGGGCGTCCGGCAGCCGGCGCCGCGCGACGTCGAGTTCGACGACGAAGCCCCGCTCACCGACTCCGGCACCGAGCGCGACGCCGCGGCGTTCGAGCAGCTCCGCCATCTGCTCGGCGGACCAGCGGGTGGTGCCCTCGTCGAGGGTGCGGGCCATGAGCGTGCCGACGCCCTCGATCCGGTGCGGCTCGCGGGCCAGCGGCAGCGGCACCGCGAGCCGCACGGAGACGACGTGCTGGCCGGGCAGGTGGTAGGCCAGGGTCGTCAGGCCGTTGTCCAGCTCGCCGCGCGCGGGCTCCGGGAACGACCAGGCGCGCGCCGAACGCACCGCCGGCCGCTTGGCGGGCTTGGACCGGCTCATCGGGCACCCCCGGTCGCCGCGACGGCGGGCGCCCCCAGGGAGACGTCACCCGACTCGTCGGGCGCGGGCGCGCCCGGGGTGTAACTGACCGTCGCCCGCGACTGCGGCAGCAGCCAGCGCGCGGCGGCCTCCCCCACCTGATCGGCGCTGACCGCCGCGGTGCGGTCGAGCAGCGTGTTGATCGCGCGCGGGTCGTCGAACAGCAGCGTCGAGCGGCTGATGTGGTCGGCGCGCTCGTCGAGCGCCGCGAGCGAGCTGAGCCAGGCCCGCTCGTTCTGCGCGACGACCGCCTCCATCTCCGCGGTGCGCGGGCCCTGCGCGGCGAACTCCTCGAGCTGCGTGCACAGTTCGTCCTCGATGCGGGCCAGTTCGACGCCGGGCGCGGCCTCGGCGACGAAGAAGCCGAGCGAGACGTTGTCGGCCAGCCCCATCGACGCGGCCGAGACGTCGGTGCACAGCTCGAGTTCGCGCACGAGACGCCGTTCCATGCGGGCGATCGTCAGGCCGGCGAGGGCGTCCATCGCCGCGGACGCCGCGAAGAAGTCCGGGGTGTCGTCGACGGGGAGCCGGAAGCCGAGGTAGAGCCGGGGCACCGGCACCTCGTCGACGACGTCGACCCGCACGGGCTCGGTCAGCGGCTCGAGCGGCGCGCTGAGCGGCGGCTGCGGCACCGGCGCGTCCGGGATGTGCTCGAAGTACTTCTGCGCCGCGGCGAACCCCTCGCGGGGCGTGAGGTCTCCGGCGAGCGTGAGCACGGTGTTGCTCGGCCGGTACCACGTGGTGAAGAACTCGTGCACGTCCTCCAGCGTGGCCGCGTCGAGGTCGGCCATCGACCCGATCGTCGGGTGCCGGTACGGGTGGCCCGGCGGAAACACCGCCTCGTACATGCGGGTCAGCGCCTGCCCGTAGGGCACGTTGTCGTAGCGCTGGCGCTTCTCCTCCTTGACGACGTCGCGCTGGTTGTCGAGGTTCTCCTGGGTCACCGCGGCCAGCAGGTTGGCGTGCCGGTCGGCCTCCATCCACAGGGCCAGCTCGTACGCGCCCGCCGGCAGCGTCTCGAAGTAGTTCGTGCGGTCGAACCACGTCGTCGCGTTGAGCCGGGCGCCGTGCCCCATGAGCACCGCGAAGTGCTCCCCGGAGGCGACGTTGGCCGACCCCTGGAACATGAGGTGCTCGAAGAGGTGCGCGAAGCCGGTGTGCCCGGCGCGCTCGTGCCGCGAACCCACCCCCACCCACAGGTTGACGGCGACGACGGGCACGCTGTGGTCCTCGTTGACGACGACCCGCAGTCCGTTGCCGAGGGTGTGCTCGGCGATGTCGTAGGCAAGGGGCATCACCCCAGGTTAGGAGACGCACAACCTCGTGATGCGGGCGACACGTCAACGGGTCCCGGGGCGCGCGCCGGCGCCCGTGCGCACGCGCTCAGTCGTGCTTGCGCGGCGTGACGCTGTCGGGCTCGATGTGGGCGCCGCGCAGCAGCGGGCCGGTGATGCCCTGCCCGAGCTCCTTCAGGGCCAGCCGCCCGATGAGCTGCTGGTTGGTGGTCACGCGTTCGCTGCGGCCGTTGCCGACGAACGTGATGAACCACCGCAGCAGCGTCGTGAGGCGGGCCTTGAAGCCGACCATGGCCACGAGGTGCACGACGAGCCACAGCACCCAGGCCGGGAAGCCCGACAGGCGCAGCCGACCGATGCTCGCGATGGCCTTGAACTTGCTGATCGTGGCCATGCTGCCCTTGTCCTGGTAGCGGAACACGCCGGGCGCCTCCTGGCCGCGCACCCGCGCCATGATCGTCGCCGCCGCGTGCTCGCCGCCCTGGATGGCGCCCTGGGCCATGCCGGGCACGCCGTCGACGAAGGCCAGGTCACCGACGACGAACACGTCGGGGTGGCCGGGCACCGTGAGGTCGGGCTGCACCTTGACGCGCCCGGCGCGGTCGAGCTCGGCGCCGGACGCGTTCGCGACGACGGCACCCAGCTCGTTGGCCTGCACCCCGGCGGCCCACACCTTGCAGGCCGACTCGATGCGCTGGGTGGTGCCGTCCTTGAGCTTGACGACCAGGCCGGTGTCGTCGACATCGGTGACCATGGCGTTGAGGCGCACCTCGACGCCCATCTTCTCCAGCTCCTTCTTGGCCTTGCCGCCGAGCCGGTCGCCGAAGGCGCCGAGCACCGCCGGGGCGGCGTCCAGGAGGATGACGCGGGCGTCGCGGGAGTCGATGCGCCGGAACTCGTTCGACAGGGTCGTGTTGGCCAGCTCGCGGATCTGGCCGGCCATCTCGACGCCGGTGGGACCGGCTCCGACGACGACGAAGGTCAGCAGCCGGCGGCGGTTCTCGACGTCCTCCTCGAGCTCGGCCAGTTCGAAGGCGCCGAAGATGCGCGAGCGCAGCTCGAGGGCGTCGTCGATCGACTTCATGCCGGGGGCGAAGGTGGCGAACTGGTCGTTGCCGAAGTACGACTGGCCGGCGCCGGCGGCGACGATGAGGGAGTCGTAGGAGACGACGTTCTGCTTGTCGTGGAAGCGCGCGGTCACCGTCTTGTTCTCGAGGTCGATGTCGGTGACCAGGCCCTGCAGCACGCGGGCGTTGCGCTGGCGGCGCAGGACCTCGCGGGTCGGCGGGGCGATCTCGCCCTCGGACAGGATGCCGGTGGCCACCTGGTACAGCAGCGGCTGGAACAGGTGGTGGCCGGTCTTGGCGATGAGGGTGACGGCGACGTCACGGTCACCGGCGAAGGCCTTGGTCGCGAACAACCCGCCGAAACCGGATCCGATGACGACGACGTGGTGGCGCGAGGTCTTGGACAAGATCAACTCCTGGGCCGGGAACGGGACGTGCAC
>JBDIAM010000270.1:0-5064 GCA_039812445.1 Piscicoccus intestinalis
GCGACCGGACGCGGCGCCCCCGGTCACCCCGAGGTGCCACGGCCCCTCGATCGGACCGGCGCGGCCGCCCCCGCGGCCGCCGGTCCTGATCTGCGACACACCCCGGCGAGGCCTCGATCGGGTTGCGAGGCCAGGCATTAGCGTTGACCAAGCCCCGGCGGTAGTCCGCCCCATGCCGGATTCCCGGCTCGGCCGGGAGTTCAGTCATGAGAATGAGCGAGGGATCCACGTGGGACAGCACACTGGTCTGGGATGGCCGAGTGGCGAGAAGGCGACGCCGGCGGCGGACTCCCCGGACCCATCCCACCCCCGCTCGATGACCGGCCTCGGCTGGCCCGCTTCGAGCCCGGACGCCGACACCCATGCCCCAGAGACGCCGGGCGACGCCGTTTCACGTGAAACGGAGCAGTCGGACGTGTCGCAGGCGCCAGAGAGATCAGAGGAGTCGGAGCCGATCACCCTCGAGAGGGATTCCACGACCGTCGCCGCCGCGGAGGGAGCGGCCATGCAGGAAGCGCCCATCGAGGAACCCACCGACGCGGCGGTCACCGATCACCCGGAGGTGGACCCGGTCGAGCTCGACGCGGCCGCCGCCACAATCGCCTCCGCGCTGCCTCAACCGACGACCGACGAGACGCCTTCGGCCACTGTCGGCAACGCGACCGAGAGCAGCGCTCGAGGGAGGCGGCGGGCCGAGGGCGACCCGTACGCCCGGGAGTCGTGGCCGCGTCCCCCCGTGCCGCGGGTGCTGACCGTCGCCAACCAGAAGGGCGGGGTCGGCAAGACGACGACCGCGGTCAACCTCGCCGCCGCCCTGACGCGTGGCGGCCTGAAGGTCTTGGTGATCGACACCGACCCGCAGGGCAACGCGAGCACGGCACTCGGGATCGAGCACCACTCCGAGGTCCGCAGCATCTATGACGTCCTCGTCGACGAGGCGACGCTGAGTGAGGTCGCCCAGGATTGCCCAGATCTCCCCGGCCTGCGGTGCGTCCCGGCGACTATCGATCTCGCCGGCGCCGAGATCGAGCTGGTCTCCTTCGTGGCCCGCGAGACGCGATTGCAGCGGGCCGTCGAGGCCTACCTGCGCGACGCCGGCGACACGGCGCCCGACTACATCTTCATCGACTGTCCCCCGAGCCTGGGCCTACTGACGATCAACGCCTTCGTCGCGGCCCACGAGGTGCTCATCCCCATCCAGTGCGAGTACTACGCGCTCGAAGGTCTGTCGATGCTGCTGAAGAACATCGACATGATCCGTCGGCACCTGAACCCGACCCTGCACATCTCGACGATCCTGCTGACGATGTACGACGCCCGCACCCGCCTGTCTCAGCAGGTCGCTCAGGAGGTCCGCAATCACTTCCCCGACCAGGCGCTGCGCACGACCGTCCCGCGGTCGGTGCGGATCTCCGAGGCGCCGAGTCACGGGCAGACGGTGATGACCTACGACCCGATGAGCAGCGGGGCCCTGTCGTACCTCGATGCCGCCCGAGAACTCGCCGAACGATCCTGACGCGCGACGCGGGGGCATGTTTCCCGTGAAACCACGGCGGTGAAACTACAGGGCTGAAACCACGGCCCTGAAACCACTGGATTGAACCATGGCCCTGAAAACCACGCCGAAGGAACCCGGGCTTCGCGTGCTGGTGAGTCGGGTTCAGCGTCACGATCCTGGGGTCACAGCCAGATCTATCCACAGGCCGCACGGGGGGTTTCACGTGAAACGCGCCATCCACAGCCTTCGGTGCGTCGCCAACGCCTGACGGTGCCGCGCGCATAGGCTCGGGCAGGTCAATCACGGTCAATCACGGTCAATCAACGGCGAAAGGGAGACGGAGATGACGGAGCGACGGCGGGGACTCGGGCGAGGCCTGGGTGCGCTCATTCCTACCGAACCGGCGATGGGGTCCGTGGCCCGCCCCCGAGACGTCTTCTTTCGCGATCAGCACCCCGCCGGAGACGGTGCCACCGCCTCCGGGGAGGCCGACCGCGAGGTGCGGTCTCCCGACACGGCGTCGTACCGACCCCTCACGGGTCAGGTGCCGGTGGCCGCCGATTCCGGCGCGGTCGCTGACACGACCGAATACCACGAGACCGACGCTCCCTCGTCGTCGCTCCAGGAGCCGACGGTGGAGGAGCCGGTCGCGGCGCAGGCGCCGGCACACGGTGACGAGCGCGACGACATCCTCCCCGTGCCGGGAGCCTCGTTCGCTCTGCTGCCGTTGGACGCCATCCGTCCCAACGCCCGCCAGCCCCGGCAGGTGTTCGACGAGGACGAGCTTGCGGAGCTCGTGCACTCCATCAAGGAGATCGGCGTCCTGCAGCCGGTGGTCGTCCGACCCGTGGCCGACCCGGCCGGTTCGGACGACACCGCCTACGAACTCGTCATGGGCGAGCGGCGCTGGCGCGCCAGCCGGGAGGCCGGCGAGACGACGATTCCCGCGATCATCCGCTCCACCGGCGATGACGACATGCTGCGCGATGCGCTGCTGGAGAACCTGCACCGCACCCAGCTCAACCCGCTCGAAGAGGCCGCGGCCTACCAGCAGCTCCTCGACGACTTCGGCTGCACCCACGAGGAACTGGCCGCCAAGCTCGGCCGCTCCCGGCCCCAGATCAGCAACTTCATCCGGCTCCTCAAGCTGCCTCCGCTGGTGCAGCGTCGGGTCGCCGCGGGAGTCCTGTCCGCGGGGCACGCCCGGGCGCTGCTCGCGCTGCCGGACGCTGCGGCGATGGAGCGCCTTGCCCAGCGCATCGTCGCCGAGGGCCTGTCGGTGCGCAGCGTCGAGGAGATCGTCGCGCTGGGTGGTGAACCGGAGCGCCCCGCGCGGCGCGCCCAGCGCGGGGACGGCCGGATGCCCGAGCTCGACGACCTCGCGGCCTTTCTCGCCGACCGGTGGGAAACCCGCGTGTCCATCGCGATGGGTCGACGCAAGGGTCGGATGACCGTGGAGTTCGCCTCGGTCGACGACCTCAACCGGATCCTCGAGGCGATCGGTGAACGTCCGCGACGCGTCGACGGAGAGCACCAGCTCGCCGGCTGAGTCGTTCGGCACAACACGGCACAACACGGCACGGCACGACACGGACGGCACGCGCCCGCGCACGTGGGCGGACACGCCACACGCGAAAGGGCCGGGATCCTCATGGATCCCGGCCCTTCGTGATGCGCGCGCCGTTCGCGCGGACCCGCCGTGGGCGGCGTCGTGAGCGCTTGCGGGTCGTCAGCCCGTGAAGGCCTCGAGCTCACGCAGCAGGCGCGGCTTGGGCTGGGCGCCGATGATCGTCTTCGCGACCTCGCCGCCGACGTAGACGTTCATCGTCGGGATGCTGGTGATCCCGTACTTGGCGGCGGTCTGGGGGTTCTCGTCGGTGTTGAGCTTGACGATCGTCAGCTTCTCACCGTGGGTGCCGGCGATCTCCTCCAGGATCGGGGCGACGGCCTTACAGGGCCCGCACCAGGGTGCCCAGAAGTCGACGAGCACGGGCTTGTCGCTGCTCAGCACGTCGGCCTGGAACGTGGCGTCGGTCGTTTCCTTGATGTTCCCCATGAGGTCCTCTCCAGATGTGGGTGGGTCGGTGGATGGTTGGTGGTCGGAAGAGCCGAGCGCGTGCCTGCGCCGCCGCCCGGCCCACACTCACGTGGCGCTGGTCGTGAGCACCTGGGTGTCGGCGGTCCGGGCCGTCTCCGGAGCGGCGGCGGTGTCGGTGTCGCCGAGCTCCGCGAGGGTGGCCAGGAAGCGCTCGGCGTCGAGGGCGGCGGCGCAGCCCGAACCGGCGGCCGTGATCGCCTGCCGGTAGGAGTGATCGACGAGGTCGCCGCAGGCGAACACCCCGGGGACGTTGGTGCGGCTGGTGCGGCCCTCCGCCAGCACATAGCCTTCGGGATCGAGCGCGATCTGGTCCTTGACGAGTTCGCTGCGCGGGTCGTGCCCGATGGCCACGAACACGCCGGTGACATCGAGCCGGCGTTCCTCGCCGGTCACGGTGTCGGTGAGGGTGACGCCCTCGACCTTGGCATCCCCGTGGATCGCCGTGACGGCGCTGTTCCACGCCAGCGTGATCTTCGGGTTGTCGAAGGCTCGCTCGGCCATGATCTTGCTCGCCCGCAGCGCGTCGCGCCGGTGCACGAGCGTGACCGACCGGGCGAACTTCGTCAGGAACGTGGCCTCCTCGACGGCCGAGTCGCCGCCGCCGACGACGACGATGTCCTGGTCGCGGAAGAAGAAGCCGTCACACGTGGCGCACCAGGAGACACCGTGGCCGGACAGCCGCTTCTCGTCCTCGATGCCGAGCTCCCGGTAGGCCGAGCCCATCGCGAGGATGACGGCGCGGGCCCGATGGGTGCGGCCCTCGCCGTCGACCACCTCCTTGACGGAGCCGTCGAGCCGGGCCTCGACGACGTCGTCGGCCAAGAGCTCGGCACCGAAGCGCTCGGCCTGGGCGCGCATGTTCTCCATGAGGTCCGGGCCCATGATGCCCTCGGGGAACCCGGGGAAGTTCTCGACCTCGGTCGTGTTCATCAGGGCGCCACCCGCGGTCACCGACCCGGTGAGCACCAGCGGACGCAGATTCGCCCGCGCCGCGTAGACGGCCGCCGTGTAGCCGGCAGGACCCGAGCCGATGATGATGAGATCGCGCACGTCGGCGTCGGATTCGCCTGCGACCTGCGCCGACTCGGCCGAGGCGCCGTTCGCGAACGAACCGGCGGTGATGAATCCCGCCGACTGGCCGAGGCCGTTGATGGAGTCGTTCACAAGATGTCCCTTCACGCTGTGCTGCCGAGTTCGGCGTTCGTGTCGTCCGGGCGGTCCGCGTCGTCAGAGGCCGACGACGGCCACGTCAACGCATACCCCTAGGGGCATATTCCGCTGCGTGCCGCGAGGAGCCCGTCACGTCACTGAACACCCCGCGGGTCTCGAAGAATCCCGAGCGCATTCGACGCGTGACGAGGAGTCCGCGGACTCGAGCCTGTCGCAGGCACTCACGATACCGGGGCGGGGCGCGCCTCCCCGGCTCCCGGGCGTCGGCGTGGCCGCGACATCGGCCGCGACATCGGCC
>JBDIAM010000271.1:0-5061 GCA_039812445.1 Piscicoccus intestinalis
GCGTAGTCCGCGAGCCGCCGCAGCAGGTCGGCGTCGCCGGTCGCGGCGGCGTACTGAAAGGTGCCGACGCGCAGGTGGCTGTCGGCGACCCGGCACAACACGGCGCCCGGCTGGTAGCCGCGATCGCGCATGACGCTCTCACCGGTCGTGGCGACCGCGAGCGCCCGCGTGGTCGGGATCCCCAGGGCGTGCATCGCCTCGCCCATGAGGTACTCGCGCAGCATCGGGCCGAGCACGGCCTTGCCGTCGCCGCCGCGCGCGAACGGCGTGCGGCCGGAGCCCTTGAGGTGCAGGTCGTGGCGGTGACCGGCCGGGTCGAGGAGTTCGCCGAGCAGCAGCGCACGCCCGTCTCCGAGCCGGGGCGAGTAGCCGCCGAACTGGTGCCCGGCGTAGACCTGGGCGACCGTGGGCACCCCGCCCGACTCGTGGCCCAACAGGAACTCCAGGCCCGTGGGGGTGCGCAGCGAGTCGGGGTGCAGGCCCAGGTCGTGCGCCAATTCGTCGTTGAGGAGGGTCAAGCGCGGATCCGGGGTGGGCGCCGCCCGCCACTGCAGGCTGAGCTCGGGCACCGCCCGCGCGTACGTGTCCTCGAGCCGAACCAGAGTCGCCGTCTCACTCATACAACCCCACGCTACGACCCTGAGAACTGCGTGTCGTGGTGAGAACTGCGGCACGGACTGCAGTCGTGACCACGACCCGCAGTTCTCAGGGACGTTGGGCACCGGGCGGCAGGGACGTTGGGGACGGGGCGGCGGGGCGTTGGGGCGACGGGCGGCGAGGCGTTAGGAGACGGGGGACGGGGCGCGGGGCCGTACAGTGCCTTCGTGGCACAGGCCGAGGCGACTCCCGACTGGTTGGCGACCCTGCGGCAGGTGGGCCCCGCCGACCTGCCGTCGTGGTTCGCCGACCACCCAGCTCCGCCGCGGCCGCGCCGCAGCTCGGCCGTGCTCGTCCTCTTCGGGCCGGGCGACGACGGCGAGCCGCGGATCGTGCTCACCGAGCGGTCGCACGACCTGCGCTCCCACGCCGCCCAGGTCGTCTTCCCCGGCGGGCACGTCGAGCCCGGGGAGAGCGCCGACGAGGCCGCGCTGCGGGAGAGCGCCGAAGAGGTCGGCCTGGTGCCCGGCTCCGTCGAGGTCGTCACGACCCTGCCGGGGGTGTACCTGACCCCGCAGAGCACCGAGCTCGTGCCGGTGATCGGTTGGTGGCACGCCCCGCACGCGATCGGCGTCGTCGACCCCGCCGAGGTGCGCCGCGTCGTGGAACCGACGGTGAGCTCCCTCGCCGACCCGGCGAACCGGTTCACCGCCACCGCGCCCGGCGGGTACCGCGGTCCGGGCTTCGTCGTCGACGACCTGCTCGTGTGGGGCGTGACCGCCGCCCTGCTCGACTGCGTGCTGACGCTGACCGGGCGCGCGCTCCCGTGGGACCGGCACCTCGAGACCGAGGTGCCCGAGTACCTGCTCGCCGCCTACGGCATGTGACCCGGTCTCAGCCTCGGCGGGCCACCTTCTGCAGCTCCTCGTCGGGGGTGGCGGCGGGCTTCTTCGCGAGCGCCGACTGCTGCTGCCACTGCGCCCACGTGTAGTTCCAGATGCCCCCGAGACCGTTCCACGTCTCGGCCTGGCGGCTCGTGCCGGTGGTGATCACCGGGTCGCCCATGATCGTGCGGCCGTACAACCAGCGGGCGTTGCGCGGAGACAGGTTGGTGCACCCGTGTGACACATTCCGCCGTCCCTGGTCGCCGACGGACCACGGTGCGGCGTGCAGGAACTCACCGGAGTCGGTGATCCGCTGGGCGTGCCGGACGGTGACGACGTACGGGTCGGAGCGCGGGCCGCGCATCGTGTACGGGCTGCTCTTGGCGTAGACGATCTTCGTGCCCGAGCGCGTCGTGTGCCCCGGCTTGCCGAGGGAGACGGGCAGGCTGCCGATCTGTTTGCCGTCCTGCGTGACGGTCATGGTCTTGGAGGCGTTCGAGATCGACATCCGCAGGTCGCGGCCGACGGCGAAGTTCACGGTGCGTTTCGTGCCGCCGAAGACACCGTCTCCGAGGTAGTGGCCGGAGAAGGCGACCGCGGCGTTGACCGTGGTCTTCGCCGGCCAGAACGTCGCCGGCCGCCACATCACCGTGCGGTCGTCGATCCAGCCCCACGAGCCGTTGACCTTGGGCGTGGTCTTGATCGTCAGGGCCCGTTCGACGTTCGCGCGGTCGGGCACGTCGGTGTCGAACTGCACCCGGATCGGCATGCCGACGCCGACGACGTCGTGGTCGCCGGGGTACATCGACGCCTCCAGCAAGGGGGCCTTCGTGGTCGTGAAGGCGAAGGTCTTCGACGCGCGCACCCCGTCGGCGTTGTACCCGTTGACCGTCGCCTGGTAGGTCGTCGCGGGTTTGAGCACGCCGCCCAGCCTCCACTGCGCGCGCTGCCGCTCCCAGGAGGCGCCGGTTCCGTCGGCACCGATGGTGTTGGCGACCGTCTTGCCGTCGGGGCCGACGAGCGTGACGTCCGCGATGCTCCCGTTCGTGGCGGTGAACGTCACGGGCCTCGACCCGAGCACCGGGTTGACGCCGCCCTTGACGCGGGAGATCGAGAAGGTCGTCAGGGGTGCGGGATCGGGCGGCGCGGTGTCGCCGAGCGACGAACACCCCGTGACGCTGAGGAGTGTGGCCACGACGCACAGCGCGAGTCGGGGCAAGTGGGTGCGCGGCTGCTTCACGTCGGTCCTCCGGCGGGATAGGAAGTGCGCGCTCCTATCGGCCGCCGAACGCCGGACTCAAGACCTCACAAGGATTTGCTTTGAGAGCAATCAAGTTGTGACACAACCGTGTTCGTCGATCAGATCGGCACGCCCCCGAACGTGAGGGCGCCGATGAGGAAGATGATGAAGGTGCCGATGCTCCATTTGGCGGCGGTGCGCTGCCAGGCGCCCATGTCGACGCCGGTCAGGTGCAGCAGCAGGTAGATGAAGCCGACCAGCGGAGACAGCAGGTGGAAGGCCTGTCCGGTGGTCGAGGCGACGGCCATCTGCATCGGCGTGAACCCGTAGCTCGCACCCGTCTCCGCGAGGATCGGCAGCACGCCGAGGTAGAACGCGTCGTTCGACAGCAGGAACGTGCCGGGGATCGAGGCGAACGCGACGACGAGACCCCACTGGCTGCCCATGGCGTCCGGCACGACGTCGCCCAGCGAGGTGCCGATCGCCTCCGACATGCCGGTCTCGTTGAGGATGCCCATGAAGACGCCGGCGGCGAGCACCATCGTGATGACGTGCATGGCGTTCGCGCCGTGGATCTCGATGATCTCGCGCGACTCCTTGAGCTTGCGGTAGTTCAGCAGCAGCGCGATCGCGAAGCCGACCTCGAAGATGATCGCGGAGGGGATGTCGGGCACGCCCCACAGGCCACCGAAGACGAGCAGCACCATGAGGATCGCGGTGAGGATGAGGTTGGGCCACCACATCTTCGGGCGCTTGAGGTGGGCGGTGTCGTCGACGTGGGCCGAGGACGGCTCGTCGGAGCCGGCCGCGAGCGCCCCCGACGGCGAGAGGTGGTCGATCTCCTCCTCGGAGAGCTGGTGGATGCCCAGCCGCTTGCGTTCCGCGCGGCCGCGCAGATAGGCGACGGTGATCACCCAGAAGATCGCGACGATCATGCCCGGCAGGATCCGGCGCAGCAACTCGCCCTCGTCGACGCCGAGCGCCGCGATGATGCGGGCCGTCGGGCCGCCCCAGGGCAGCAGGTTCATGATCGAGTTCGCCATGATGATGATGACGGCCAGGTCCATCATCTTCATGTTCAGCCGCTTGTAGACGGGGATCATCGCCGAGCAGACGATCATCGTCGTCGTCGACCCGTCTCCGTCGACGGAGACGGCCGCGGCGAGTACCGCGGTGCCGACGAGCACCCGCAGCGGGTCACCCTTGACGACCCGCAGGATCCAGTGCACGAGCGGGTCGAACAGGCCCGCGGTGAGCATGAGCCCGAAGTACAGGATCGCGAACAGCAGCATGACGACCGTCGGGGCGACGCCCTTGACGCCCTCGAGGGCGAAGTCGCCCAGGTCGGTGCCGAATCCGGCGATGATCCCGATGACGACCGGGCTCAGCACGAGGGCGGTGAACGGGGTGGTGCGTTTCGTCATGATCAACGTCATGAAGATGATGACGATGAGCAGTCCCCACACAGTGAGCATCGCGGTTCCGCCTCCTTGGTGAGGCCGTCGCCGGCCGTCGCTGCCCGATCGAGCTCGACCGGGAGGGTCACGCTGAGCGGGAGCGTAGTGGCGCGCCCCGCTCCACGGCGTCGTTTGCGAAGAGGAAATGACGGAATACACAGTGCATTTCCCACATTCCGTATGAGTTGCCCTATGTCGGGTACAGGTGGGTGCGTATCCACCCGCAACCACGCAGGAGTGCCGATGAAGCCGTCACCTGGCAGGGCACCGACACGATCGAGGTCCGCGACGTGCCCGACCCCGTGCTCAGGGAGCCCACGGACGCGATCGTGCGCGTCACCTCCACCGCGATCTGCGGCTCCGATCTGCACCTGTACCACGTGCTCGGACCGTTCCTCGACAAGGGCGACGTGCTCGGTCACGAGTGCATGGGCGTCGTCGAGGAGGTCGGGCCGCAGGCCGGTGACCTGCGCGTCGGCGACCGCGTCGTCGTGCCGTTCAACATCTCCTGCGGGCACTGCTGGATGTGCGAGCGCGGGCTGCAGAGCCAGTGCGAGACCACCCAGGTGCGCGCCCAGGACAAGGGGGCCGCGCTCTTCGGCTACACGCGGCTGTACGGCTCGGTGCCGGGCGGGCAGGCCGAGTACGTGCGGGTGCCGCAGGCGCAGTACGGACCGATCCGGGTTCCCGACGAGGAGCCGGACGAGCGCTGGCTGTACCTGTCGGACATCCTGCCCACCGCGTGGCAGGGCGTGCGCTACGCCGACGTGCGCGAGGGCGACACGATCGCGGTCTTCGGCCTCGGGCCGGTGGGCCAGCTCGCCGCGCGCTGCGCGTTCCACCTCGGCGCGCAGCGCGTCATCGGCGTCGACCTCGTCGACGA
>JBDIAM010000272.1:0-5022 GCA_039812445.1 Piscicoccus intestinalis
GCCCGTACGTATTTGTAATGGGGGCACCACTTTCCCGGCTCCGGCCGGGTGAGGGAGGAGTGGTGCCTCGCTGACACCAGCGCCTTGGGGGGCGCAAGGGGGACGTTCGATGACGCTGCAGTCAGAAGTGCCGTCACGGGAGCAGGGCCACGACCACCATGCCTACACCGAACTCGGTGGCTCGGGCGTGCGGCCGCCGCTCCAGCGACGCATGCACCACTACTTCGAGGCAACCTGCGACAGGTTGCCCAACCAGACTGCGCTCGAGTGGGAGGACGGCATCGCCACCTACCGCGAACTCGACGAGGCCGCCAACCGCATGGCCCACCTCATCCGCTCGCGGTACGAGGTCGCGGGCCGCCGCGTCGGCCTGCTCGTGCCGCGCTCGCGCGACCTGTACGTCGCGCTGCTGGCCATCCAGAAGGCGGGCGCCGCGTGGGTGCCGATCGACCCGTCGTCGCCGGCCGACCGCATCGAGTACTTCGCGCAGGATTCCGACCTCGCGCTGCTCCTGACGACCAGCGAGTTCACCGGCGTGCTCGACGGCCTCGACGTCCAGCGGCTGCACCTCGACGCCATCGCGGACGCGCTCGCCGGCCAGCCGTCGTCGCGGCCGGACCTCGACCTCGAGGGCGACCCGACCGCCTACGTCATCTACACCTCGGGCTCCACGGGCCGCCCCAAGGGCGTCGACATCCGGCAGTCCAGCATCTGCAACTTCCTGCACGTCATCACCGAGCTCTACGACGTGCGCGCCTCCGACCGCGTCTACCAGGGCATGACGATCTCGTTCGACTTCGCGATCGAGGAGGTGTGGCCGACGTGGTGCGTCGGTGCCGCGCTGATCGCCGGACCGACCGACGGGCGCCGGGTCGGCGCGGGCCTGACGACGTTCCTCGAGGAGCGCGCGATCACGCTGCTCTACGTCGTGCCGACCGTGCTGTCGACCGTCGAGCGCACGATCGACTCGATCCGTGGCCTCATGGTCGGCGGCGAGGCGTGCCCCTCCGAACTCGTCGAGCGATGGGCTCCGGGGCGTCGCATGCTCAACACGTACGGCCCGACGGAGGCCACCGTCACCTGCACGGTCGGCATCCTGGAGCCGGGTCGCCCGGTGACCATCGGCATCGCGGTGCCCACGTACACCGCGTGGATCCTCGACGACCAGCGTCGCCCGGTGCCGCAGGGCGGCGACGGCGAGCTGTGCATCGGGGGAGTCGGGGTGGCCGCCGGCTACCTCAACCGACCCGACCTCACCGCCGACCGGTTCATCCCGCACCCGCAGAACGGCGACGAGCGCATCTACCGCACCGGTGACCTCGCGCGCATCGACGAGCGCGGCGAGATCGTCTACCTGGGCCGCGCCGACGCCGAGGTGAAGATCCGCGGTCACCGCGTCGACCTCGGCGAGATCGAGAGCGTGCTCATGCGCGCCGAGGGCGTGCACACCGCGGCCGTCAAGCACCTGAAGTCGGGCCAGACCGGCGACGAGATCTCCGGCTACCTCGTGCCGCACGCCGGCACCGCGCGCAGCGACCAGCGGCTGCTGAGCCTGCACGACCACCTGCGCGACGTGCTGCCGCCGTACATGGTGCCGGCCTACCTGGAGTGGGTCGACGAACTGCCGATGCTGGCCAGCGGCAAGGTCGACCGCAAGCAGCTGCCCGACCCGACGTCGGCCCGGCTCGTCGGCGGCTCCGGCGAGATCGTGCCGGCGAGCACCGAGATGGAACGCTGGGTGCTCGGCGTGTGGGCCGCCACGTTCGCGCTGGAGCCCGAGCAGCTCTCCGTCGAGGCCAACTTCTTCGACGACCTCGGCGGGCACTCGCTCGTCGCCGCCAACGTCACCTCGGCGATGCGGCGCGACGAGCGGGGCGCCCCGATGTCGATCATGGACCTGTACGCCAACCCGAGCGTGCGCACGCTGGCCCAGCACCTCGACCTGGTGGCCCTCGGCGACGCCTCCGACCGCGAGGACGAACAGGTCGTGCAGGCCCGCGAGACGCTGCGCTACCCGTCCTGGCGGGTGGCCCTCTTCGGCTTCGCGCAGTTCCTCGTCGTGTTCGCGATCGTGGCCTTCGGCACGCTGCCGTTCGCCGTCATCTACGCCCTGCACGAAGGCCGTCCGTCGATGGCCATGCTGCAGGAGATCTGCCTGATGTTCCCCGTGGCCTATCTCGCCGAGCGCTGGCTGCTGCCCGTGCTCGTGGCCCGCGTCTTCGGGGCGGGGCTGCGCGACGGCGAGCACCGGCTCTACGGCTGGACGCACCTGCGGGTGTGGCTGGTCACCCGGGCGATGAGCCTGTCGCCGATGGTCAATCTCGCCGGCTCCGCGTTCGCCGCCCGCTACCTGCGCCTCGCCGGCGCCACCATCGGGCGCGGCTGCCACATCGGCTCCGAGCTCATCCCCGTGCCGAGCCTGCTGCACCTCGACGACGGCGCGACGATCGGCTACGCCACCCACCTGCTCGGCACCGAGATCAGCGACGGACGCCTGGTCGTCGGCCGCGTCCACCTCGGTCGCTCGGTGACCGTCGGCGCCAACTGCGTCATCGCGGGGCCGTGCCACCTCGGTGACGGGTCCGTGCTGCGCGACCAGTCCGCCGTGCAGCACGGCCAGCACCTGCCCGCCGGCAGCGTCTGGCAGGGCTCCCCGGCCGAGCGCCGGGACACGGTCGACGACCCGATCCTCGAGATCATGGCCGACTGCTCGCAGGCGCCCCGGGAGTGGTCGCCCGCGCTCAAGCGCCGGTTCGCGTGGGGCCTGGTGGCCCTGGAGTTCGCGCCGCTCATCGCGCTGCTGCCGGTCGTCGTACTCGTCTGGTGGGTCATGATCGCCTTCGGGCTGTGGCCGGCGTTCATCATCACCTGCCTCACCGGGCCCGTCTTCGTCACCACCTCGTGCCTGGTCATCCTGGCGCTGCGGCGGTTCGGCCTGCCGAGCACCCCGGTGGGCATCCACCACCTGCGCAGCCGCCTCGGCGTCGAGAAGTGGTTCGCCGACAAGCTGCTGTCGCTGAGCCTGCTGCAGACCAACACCCTGTACTCGACCGTGTACACCCCGTGGTGGCTGCGCAAGCTCGGCGCGAAGATCGGCGCCCGCTCCGAGGTCTCGACGATCGCGAACATCGACCCCGACCTGCTGACGATCGGCGAGGAATCCTTCGTGGCCGACATGGCCAGCGTCGGCAGCGCCACGTACTGCAACGGGCACGTCGCCTTCCGCCCCACGACGATCGGCAAGCGCGCGTTCGTCGGCAACGCGGCCTTCGTGCCGTCGGGCAACTACCTCGGCGACAACTCGCTGCTCGGCGTCGGTTCCGTGCCGCCCACCTCGGGCGTGCCCGCCGGCTCTTCGTGGCTCGGCAGCCCCTCCTTCTACCTGCCCAAGCGCGAGATCTACGAAGAGTTCACCGAGGAGCAGACGTTCGCGCCGAGCCGGTGGCTCGTCGTGGCCCGCTACATCATCGAGGCGCTGCGCATCGTGCTGCCGTCGTCGATCCTCGCCGTCTCGCTGTTCCTCACCCTCAACGTCACCTCGATGCTGGCGCAGGAGGAGGCGGCCATGTGGCAGCTGATCCTCGCCGTGCCGGCCCTGGCGTTGGCGTTCGGCTTCGGCGTCGTCGTGTCGATCGCGCTCATGAAGTGGCTCATCGTCGGTCGCTACAAGCCGCGCGTCGAGGCGCTGTGGAGCCTGTTCGTGCGGCGCACCGAGTTCGTCACCGGCGTCTACGAGGCCGCCGCCGTGCCCGCGCTGCTCATGCTGCTGCAGGGCACGCCGATGCTCGGCCCGGTGCTGCGCCTGTACGGCATGCACGTGGGGCGACGCAGCCTCATCGACACCACCTACGTCACCGAATTCGACCTCGTGCGCCTCGGCGACGACGTCGCGATCGGCCCCGCGGTCTCGCTGCAGACCCACCTGTTCGAGGACCGCGTCATGAAGATGAACGAGGTCCGCGTCGGCGACCGCGTGAGCGCCGGCACCCGCACCGTGATCCTCTACCAGACCGACGTCGGTGACGACGTCGACCTGGCGCCGCTCTCCCTCGTCATGAAGGGCGAGTCCCTGCCCGCCGCCTCGGCGTGGGCCGGCATCCCGGCCCAGCCCGCCCGCCGCCCCTCAGGAGCCGACCGATGAGCCTCATCCGATCCGACCGTCGCGCGCACTCCGGTCAGCGTCGCCCCGGCGGTCGCCACGCCGCGCACACCGACCTGTCCGCGCACCGCGGACCCGTCGACTCCGACGCCGCGGGCGGCGCCGGAGCGACGGGCGGCACTGCGACCCAGACCACCGAGGCCGACGCCGGCACGGTGGCCGCCTCGTCGCAGTGGCGTCCGATCGTCGACCACGACGACGCCGTTCGGTTTCCGCACGCCTGCGAACCGAACGTGGACGGGGAGTACATCGACGAGTACGACCAGCCGCCGCCGTCGCGGCGCCGGCTCGTCGGCCTCGACGTGGCCCGCGGCATCGCCCTCATCGGCATGATCGCGATCCACACGATGACCTCGGACGACGGCGACGGCAACATGTCGCTCGCGTGGATCCTCGCCCTCGGCAAGGCGTCGGCGCTGTTCGCCGTGCTCTCCGGCGTGGGTCTGGCGTTCATCACCGGCCGGCGCGCGGTGCCCCGCGGCTGGCTCGCCCCGCGCATGTCGCTGGTCACCGTGGTGCGCGGCACCGTCGTGCTGCTCATCGGCCTGCTGCTCGGCGCGTTCGTGCCGGGCGCCGAGGTCATGGTCGTGCTGCCCTACCTGGGCGTCATGTTCATCGTCGCCGGCCTGCTCGTGTCGCTTCGCACCCGCACGCTGCTCGTGCTCGGTTTCGCCTGGACGATCATCGGCCCGGTCATCAGTCACCTCGTGCGCTCGGGCATGCCGCCGGCGACGCCGGACCCGACCAACCTCACGCTGGCGTCGCTGGCCTCGCCGATCGACACGCTCACCGTCATCTTCTTCACCGGCTCGTTCCCGGTCATCACGTGGATGGCCTACGTGTGCATCGGCATGGCCCTGGGC
>JBDIAM010000273.1:0-5022 GCA_039812445.1 Piscicoccus intestinalis
CGCCGGGAGAGAAGTCATCATGCTGAACGTGGGTTTGCTGGGCTGCGGGCGCATCAGCCAGGTCCATGCCGACTCGATCACCACCCACCCGAGGGCGCGTCTGGCCAGGGTGTTCGACCCGATCGAGGAGTCCGCCGCCGCGGTGGCGAGTCGCTTCGGAGCCGAGCACTCGACGACGGCCGAGGCGATCCTCGACGATCCGGCGATCGACGCGGTCGTCATCGCCTCGCCGACCCCGACGCACGTCGACCTGCTGACCCGGGCCGTGGAGGCGGGCAAGTGGGTGTTGTGCGAGAAGCCGATCGACCTCGACGTGGCGAACGTCGACGCGTGCCGCGAGCGGATCGGCGACCTCACGTCGAAGGTCATGGTCGGGTTCAACCGGCGCTTCGACCCGACGTTCGCCGACATCCAGGCCCGCGTGGCCGCCGGTGAGCTCGGCAACCTCGAGCAGCTGACGATCATCAGCCGCGACCCGGCTCCCCCGCCCGCGGCCTACGTGGCCAGCTCGGGTGGGCTGTTCAAGGACATGATGATCCACGACTTCGACATGGCCCGCTTCTTCCTCGGCGACGTCGTCGAGGTGACCGCGACCGGCTCCAACCTCGTCTCTCCCGAGATCGAGGAGGCGGGCGACATCGACGGCGGGGTCGTCGTGTTGCGCGGATCGACCGGTGCGGTGGCGACGATCCTCAACTCGCGGCGGTGCGCGTTCGGGTACGACCAGCGGCTCGAGGCGTTCGGTGAGCGCGGCATGTTCACGGCGGTCAACCAGCTGCCGACGAGCGTGCGCTTCTCGGGGGCGCAGGCCACCGAGGTGGCGGCGCCCTACCTGAACTTCTTCCTCGACCGGTACATGCCGGCCTACGCCGCGGAGTTCGACTCCTTCGTCACCTCGATCGAGGAGGGACGGGCGTTCTCGCCCGGCTTCGAGGACGGACGCGCGGCGCTCGTGCTCGCGGAGGCGGCCGGCGCCAGCCTGACTTCGCGCGCGACCGTGGTGGTCGGCGCCTGAGCGGTTGCGGCACAAAAGAATCGGGGTCGGTCACCGCCTTGTGACCGACCCCGACGCACGCGGGTGGGATGACTCAGCCCGCCTGCTCCTGCGTCGGGGCCATGAGGGAACGAGCAGCCGTCGCCAGCGTGAAGATGGCGGACAGGATGATCGTGGCACCGGCGAAGTAGAGGACGACCGTGTTGCCGGCGAGGGCGCCGACGACCGCGAACACGAAGGCCAGGATCGCCAGGGTCAGGCCCTCGATGCTGAAGAACTCACGCGGGGAGAGGCTGGTCGGCGTCGGCACGGAGTGCGGGAAGATGTACGGCATGGTGGGGTTCCTTTCGGGCAGTAGGTAGTTGCGATCTCAGAGCGCAGCGGGGGTGTGGACCGGCGCGGGAGCCTCGGAGGTCTGCGCCATGGCGTCCTCGACGGCCTTGATGGCGGCCACGATCGAGAAGCCACCGGCGATGACGGCGACCACTCCGGAGAGGGCGATCACGCCGACGATTCCGCTGACGATGCCGGTGATGAAGAGGACCACCGCGGTGATGCCCATCGTCACGCTCTGGACGCTGAGGAAATCGCTGGGCTCCATGTGGTCCGACGCGTAAGCGTAGGGGTGCGTGTAGATCATGTCGTGCTCCTTACCTGCCGAGCAGGAGGAGCCACGACGGCTGATCCTGCACGGCCGTCGTGCGCCCGGATCGGGCGAACTTGTTGGGGTTCTTTCGGTGTCTCCGGTGTCCCGTCGACGTCTTCAATGCTGCGCGCAGTCGCCGGGGGTGGTCAAACGTCGAGGCGGTCTAAACCGGGGTCGAAGCCACCCGAACGGGCCCCTCGGGGGCTGTTTTGGACGCCCGTTCGTGCCTGTTTTCGCAGGTCAGCTAGATGAACGCGTCTAGCCGCATAGATCATGAGTGGATATATTACGGATCGACATACGTCTCGCATCGTGAGACCTGATTCGGTTTAGGTGTGGGTTAGGTGGCGCGTTTGGGTGGTCGGGGAGTATGCGCGAGTGGGTGATTGAGCCGGTGGGTCGCGGTCGCAGCTGGCGCGGGCTCTGGATGCTGGGCATCGGCTCCCGGGCCGCCCGTACCGGCTCCGGCCGCCGTACCGGCTCCGGCCGCTGGCCTCGGAGCCGGCTGAAACCGCATGGGGTCATGGGCAGTGACCGCTCGCGAGCGGTCACCATAGTTGCGCACCGCAACACCGCAGGTCACAGGCAGGAAACCGCAGAAAGCCATGTGTGGTGACCACTCGACGCGCGTCGAAAGGTCAATTCCCATCGACCGCCGGAGCCGGTCGGAGCCGGTCGGAGCCGGCCGGGTTGACGGGCCGGCCGGGAAGTCGGTGCCCGGCAACCTCAGACGAGGCCGATGACGCGCAGCAGGGCCCAGATGCCGAGGATCGCCAGACCGATGACGACGACCATGATCGCGACCACGATGCCGACGGCGCCGAGCAGGTAGGTGCGGTGGTCGGCGTGCACGACGTCGCCGCGTTCGACGGTGCGTTCGAGCAGGCGCAGGTTCTTGCTGTTGGCGCGGTGCGCGGCGTCGGCGACGTCGCCGACGAAGGGGATGAGCCCGAGCAGGGCGTCGATGAGCAGGTTGAGGCCCATCAGCAGCAACACCCGGTAGGGCACCCGCAGCCGCACGGCGTCGACGAAGATGATCGACGCGATCGCGCTGCCGGCGGCGTCACCGAGCCCGGGCAGCAGCCCGAGCACGGGGTCGAGGCCGACCCGGAACCGGGTGCCGGGAATGCGGATGAGGTCGTCGAGCACCCGCGCGAGCACGCGGCTGGAGTAACTGGTGGCGCCGGGCTGCCCGGGTTGCGGGGTGGCCGGCACGTCGTCGGTGAGCACCGGTCGGCGGGAGACGGGTGGGCGTGCGGCCGCGCGGCGGGTGTCACCGGGGCGGCTGCCGGGGGTGCTGCTCATCGGTCTCCTCGATCGGCTCGTCTGGGCGGGTGGAGCGCAAAGGCGTGAACGGCCCGAGACTGGGCACAGTGCCCGCGTATGGGCATTTTCGCAATCGGTAGGGAAGGTATGCGATGACGGACGACCTCGTGCCCGGTGTGATCTTCGACGTGGACGGCACGCTGCTCGACACGAACTACCTGCACACGGTGGCGTGGACGCGGGCGCTGCGCTCGCACGGGTACGACGACGTGACGATGGCGGCGGTTCACGGCGCGATCGGGATCGCCAGCAGCGAGCTCGTGCAGCACCTGACCGGCGGCACCGACGAGGCAGTGGCGCAGGCGCACACGCAGGAGTACGAGCCGTTCCAGGGTGACGTGCGGGCCTTCCCGCGCGCGGCGGAACTCATGGGCGCGTGCCACGAGGCGGGCCTGCGAGTGGTCATCGCGACGAGCGGCAAGGAGAAGGATCTCGACTGGATGCTGCCGGCGATCGGGGTCGACGAGGCCATCGTGGCGGGCGCCTCGACGTCGTCGGACGTGGAGGCCGCCAAGCCGGCGCCCGACCTGCTGTCGGTGGCGATGGAGAAGAGCGGGCTCGACCCGGCGCGCACGGTGGCCCTCGGCGACACGGTGTGGGACGTCAAGGCGGCCGCCGACGCGGGCGTGCCGTGTGTCGCGTTGGCCTGCGGCGGGATCGGCGCTGCGGAGTTGCGGGAGGCGGGCGCGGTCGAGGTCTGGGACAGCCCGGCCGACCTGCTGGAGAACTTCTCGGAGTCGCGCCTGAGCGCGCTGACGTGAGGCTCAGACGCCGGTGACGAGCCAGGAGTCGGTGCGGGCGCGGTGGTGCAGCAGCAGGCTGCGCAGGGTCATGAACCAGGCCATGGCGACCCAGACGGCGGCGACCGCGGCGGGGGCGCCGCCGCGGGCCAGCAGGTCGTCGCCGAGGAGCAGGACGACGCCGAGAACGGGCAGGTAGCCGAGCAGGGCGACGGTCTGGGCGCCGGCGAGCCAGCGGCCGTCGCCGGCGCCGATGAGCACGCCGTCGAGCACGAACGCGTGGCCGCTGATGGGTTGGGCCAGGCCGACGACGATGAGCCCGGCGGCGAGGGCGGCCTGCACGGCGGGGTCGGTGGTGAACAGGCGCGGCAGCATGGGGGCGAGGGCGGCGGTGGCGAGGCCGAAGACGACCCCGGCGAGGACGCCCCAGCGCACCATGAGGGCGGTGGCGTCGCGGACCCCGGCGACGTCACCGGCTCCGAGGGCCTTGCCGGTGAGGGCCTGGGCGGCGATGGCGAGGGCGTCGAGGGCGAAGGCGAGGAAGGTCCAGACGGTGGCGGCGACCTGGTAGGCGGCCAGGGGCACGTCGCCGAGGCGGGCGGCGACGAAGGCGGTGGCGAGGATCGCGGCGCGCAGGGCGAGGGTGCGGATGAGCAGCGGCAGGCCGGTGAGGGCGGCGGAGATGACGCGGCCGGGGTGGAAGCGCAGGGGTGCGTCGTGGCGGCGGGCGCCGCGCAGCACGACGACGAGGAGCCCGGCGGCCATGCCGGTCTGGGCGATGACGGTGCCCCAGGCGGAGCCGGCGATGCCCATGCCGACGCCGTAGACGAGCACGTAGTTGAGCACGACGTTGGAGCTGAAGGCGGCGACGGAGGCGATGAGCGGGGTGCGGGTGTCCTGCAGGCCGCGCAGCACACCGGTGGCGGCGAGCACGAGGAGCATGGCGGGCAGGCCGAGGGCGCTGACGCTGAGGTAGGTGACGGCGTGCTCGGTGGCCTCCTCCGAGACGCCGAAGGCGCGGCAGATTGGGGCGGCGAAGAGGTAGGTCAGGGAGGCGGTGGCCAGGCCGAGGAGGGCGGCGAGCCAGATGCCGTCGAGGCCGGCGCCGAGGGCGGCGCGGGTGTCTCCGGCTCCGAGGCGGCGGGCGACCAGGGAGGTGGTGCCGTAGGCGAGGAAGACGAAGATGCTGGCCATGGTGGTCAGGGCGGCGGAGGCGGCGCCGAGGCCGGCGAGCTGGGTGGTGCCGAGGTGGCCGACGATGGCGGCGTCGGCGAGGAGGAAGAGGGGTTCGGCGACGAGGGCGAGGAAGGCGGGGA
>JBDIAM010000274.1:0-5010 GCA_039812445.1 Piscicoccus intestinalis
GCTCGGGGGGCCGCACCGGCAGGAGCAGCAGCAGGCCCGCGAGCAGCACGATCACGAGCCCGATGACGCCCCAGTACTGCGCGTCGGTGCCCGGCTCGACGAACCGGCGCCCGATCTCGATGGCCGCCGCGAAGAGCATCGGCGCGAGGAAGCTGACGGCGCGGCCGGTCGTCGCGTAGAGCCCGAAGATCTCGCCTTCGCGTCCGGCGGGGATGAGCCGGGCCAGGAACGTGCGGGAGGCCGACTGCACCGGCCCGACGAACACGCACAGCAGCAGCCCGAGCACCCAGAAGACGGTTTGGCCGGCGTCGTGCAGCCAGAAGATCCCGAGCCCCGCGATCACCATGGCGATCAGCGAGAACACCATGACGTTCTTGGCGCCGACGCGGTCGTCGAGCACTCCCAGGCTGATCGTCGCGATGCCGGCGACGATGTTGGCGACGATGCCGAAGACGATGACCTGACTGGGGGAGAAACCGAACGTGCCGGCCGCGATGACCCCGCCGAACGTGAAGACCCCGGCGAGGCCGTCGCGGAAGACCGCGGAGGCGAGCAGGAAGTACAGCGTGTGTCGCGCGTGGCGCCACAACCCCCGCACGGTGTGCCACAGCGCTCGGTAGGACGCGATGAGCCCCTGCCGGGAGGGCTGCCGCACCTCATCAGCGCCGCCCTGTCCGCCGGCGCCGTCCCTGCCGTCGCCCTCCCCGCCGCTGCCGGCGTCGTCGTCGCGGTGGCGCCCAGCGGGACGGTCGCGCACGGTGAAGAGCACGGGTAGCGAGAAGATCCCGAGCCAGGCCGCGGTGAGCAGCATGGCGACGCGGATGTTCTGCCCGTCGTCGTGGGTGACGCCGAACCAGCCGACGTCGGGGTTGATGAAGCCGACGACGAGCAGCGAGAGCAGCACGATGCCGCCGAGATAGCCGGCGCCCCAACCCAATCCGGAGACGCGCCCGATCGTCTGGGGCGTCGAGATGCCGGGCAGCATCGCGTTGTACTGCACGCCCGCGAACTCCTGGAAGATGTTGCCGATCGCCACGAGCGCCACGCCCAGCCACAGGTAGGCCGGGTCGGGCCGCACGAAGTACAGGCCGGCGGAGCAGAGGAACACGACGAGGGTGTTCAGGGCGAGCCACAGCGTGCGCCGGCCCGCCCGGTCGGCGCGTTGGCCGGTGACGGGCGCGAGCAAGGCGATGACGAGCCCGGCGACCGCCAGGCCCTGGCCGAGCGCCGAGGACGTCTCGTCTTGCGGGCCGAAGGGCGAACTCGTCAGGTAGACGGTGAAGACGAACGTCGTGATGACGGCGTTGAACGCCGCCGACCCCCAGTCGTAGGTCGCCCACGCCAGCACCGGGCGGGTGAGGATGCGCCCGCGCCCACTGCGCTCCCGCGTCGCCATGGCTCAGTCGCCGGCCCCGGTGCCACCGGCCGCGGCGTCGCAGGCCTGGGCCCGCAGGGCCCGGGCGACCGCGTCGCGGTTCTCGGAGACGAGCCGCACGAGCCCGTCCGGTGAGTCGGGGTGGGCGTCCAGCCACGCCTGCGAGGCGTCGAGCAGGCGCTGATCGGCCAGCGCCATCGGGTAGAAGCCCTCGACGATGCTCTCGGCGATCGCGTGCGTGCGCTGCGACCAGACCGTCGTGAGCGACTCGTGGTACCGCTGCACGTACGGCGCCAGCAGTTCGGGGTCGTGCACGATCGAGAACCCCTGCCAGGTCGCGTCGACGGTCTGGTTGGCCAGCCCTGACTCCTCCACCGCGCTGCGCCACGCCTGCGCCTTCGCCTCGGGGGTGGGCCGGGCCGCGAGCGCGCGGGCGGCCCGCTCCCGGCCGGTGGCGGTGGCGTCGCGGGCCAACTCGGCGTCGATCGCGTCGGCGGCGGCGCGCCCGCCCGCGGCCAGTGACGTCAGCAGCGTCCACCGCATCTCGGTGTCGACCGCCAGCCCCGGCAGCTCCCGCGACCCGTCGAGCAGCCCGGCGACGATGTCCAGGTCGGCCTCGTCGCGGGCGGCGCGCGCGAACGCGGTGACGAACTGCAGCTGCGCGTCGCTGCCGGCTTCGGCGGCCAGCGCGAGCTCGCGCAGCCGCCGGGCGACGGTGGCCACGAGCGAGGCGCGCCCGGCCGGGTCGCTGTACAGGCGCGAGGCGGAGTCGACCTGCGAGAGCAACACCCGCAACAGCGTGGAGTCGGTCTGGCTCGTCAGGCTGTCGAGCACGAACGGCACGAATTCGGAGGCGGGCAGCTGGGCGTCGCGGGTCATGTCCCACGAGGCGCCGAGCACGAGGGCCCGCGGCAACGAGTCGGTGAATCCGTGCGGGTGCGCCCGCACCGCCTCCAGGGAGCGCTCGTCGAGCCGGATCTTGGCGTAGGTGAGGTCGTCGTCGTTGACGAGCAGCAGGTCGGGCACCGGCTCCCCGGCCAGCTGCGGCACCGCGGTGCTCGGGCCGTCGATGTCGACCTCAAGTCGCCGGACGCGCTCGAACCGGCCGTCGCGCACGACGTAGCAGCCGATCGCGAGCCGGTGCGGCCGCAGCGTCGGCAGCTCGGCCGTGGCGCTCTGCTCGATGGTGACGGAGGTGATGATCCCGTCGTCGGCGCCCACCACGGCGCGCAGGGTGTTGACGCCGGCGGTCTGCAGCCAGGCCCGCGACCACGAGGTCATGTCGCGGCCCGAGGCCCGCTCCAGCTCGGCGAGCAGGTCGGCGATCGTCGTGTTGCCCCAGGCGTGCGCGCGGAAGTAGGCGCGCAGCCCCTCCCGGAACGCCTCCCGCCCCACGTAGGCGACGAGCTGCTTGAGCACCGAGGCGCCCTTGGCGTAGGTGATGCCGTCGAAGTTGACCGCGACGTCGTCGAGGTGGCGGATCGGGGCGACGATCGGGTGCGTGCTGGAGAGCTGATCCTGGCGGTAGGCCCACGTCTTCTCGGCGGTGGCGAACGTGGTCCAGGCGCTCTCCCAGCGGGTGGCCTCGGCCTGGGCGGTCGTGCTGGCCCACTCGGCGAACGACTCGTTGAGCCACAGGTCGTCCCACCAGCGCATCGTCACGAGGTTGCCGAACCACATGTGCGCGAGTTCGTGCAGCACGGTGAGCGCGCGCCGCTCGATGCGCGACTGCGTCTCCTTGGCCCGGAAGACGTACATCTCGTTGAACGTCACCGCGCCGACGTTCTCCATCGCGCCCATGTTGTATTCGGGCGTGAAGATCTGGTCGTACTTGGCGAACGGGTACGGCAGGTCGAACTCGTTCTCGTAGAACGCGAATCCGGTCTTCGTGAGGTCGAACAGCTCGTCCGGGTCGAGGTAGCGGCGCAGCGACGCCCGGCAGAACAGCCCGAGCGGCACCACGGTGCCCTCGCGGGTGGTCACCTCGTCGCGCACCGCCTCGTACGGACCGGCGACGAGCGCCGTGACGTAACTGGACAGCACCGGGGTGGCCGCGAACCGCCACACGGCGATCGGCTCCGCCGCGCGCGCCGGATCGTCGGCCCGCACCGGCACCACCGCCTCGCCGGCCGGCTCCGGCTGCGGCGTCGGCTGGCACGAGATGACCTGCCAGCGGGCCGGGGCGGTGACCGTGAACGCGAAGGTGGCCTTGAGATCGGGCTGTTCGAAGACCGGGTACATCCGGCGGGAGTCGGCCACCTCGAACTGGGTGTACAGGTAGACCTCGTCGTCGACGGGGTCGACGAAGCGGTGCAGCCCCTCACCGGTGTTCATGAACCGCCCGGTCGCCTCGATCACCACCTCGTTGTCGGCGGCCAGCTCGGGCAGGTGCACCCGCGCGCCGTCGTAGTGGGCGGCCGGGTCGAGGGAGGAGCCGTTGAGGGTGATCGAGCGCACCGACTCCCCGAGGAAGTCGACGAACGTCGAGGCCCCCGGACGGTGGCAGGCGAACCGGATGCGGCTGGTCGTCGGAAACGTCGTGGCGCTCGCCGTGACGTCCAGGCTCACCTCGTAGGCGGACACCGTGAGCAGCTCGGCGCGTTCGCGGGCCTCTTCGCGAGTGAGGTTCTCTCCAGGCACCTTCGGTCAACTCCCTCTCGTCGATGACGGACCCGGTCGGGCCCGGCGGCGCGGCCGTGGTCGGCCCCCGCTGTGGTCGCCGCGGCGTCGTGTGCCGCGGCGGGGCTGCGTGCTGCCGCATCCTCGCACGGCCCGCCGACAAGATCGTGTGACCAGGCCGGATGCCCGAGACATCCGATAGCGAACCGCCGCATCCGGCGGATCGGACGCAGCGGCGGACGACAGCCCCCAGGCCTGTTCTACCCCTGCGCCGCGAACCTGACACGATGGGCGACATGACAACGAGCAACACCGCCACGACGCCGACCGTTCGGATGTGGTTCGACCCGGCATGCCCGTGGGCGTGGATGACGTCCCGTTGGCTCATGGAGGTCGAGCGGGTCCGGGGCATCAGCGTCGACTGGCAGATCATGAGCCTGTCGGTGCTCAACGAGGGGCGCGACCTGCCGGAGGACTACGAGGCGCTCATGCGCAACGCCTGGGGCCCGGTCCGCGTGCTCATCGCGGCCAAGGAGGCCCACGGCGACCAGGTCGTCAAGCCGCTCTACGACGCCCTCGGCACCCGGATCCACCCCGGCGGCCGGTCGCTGCGCGAGCCCGGGCAGGCCGACCAGATCATCGCGGAGGCGCTGGCCGAGGTGGGGCTGCCCGCCGAGCTCGCGCAGGCCGCGCACACCGACGAGCACGACGAGGCGCTGCGGGCCAGCCATTCGGTCGGCATCTCGCTCGTCGGCGACCAGGTCGGCACGCCCATCGTGGCCGTCGACGAGGTCGCCTTCTTCGGCCCCGTGGTCTCGCCCGCACCCAAGGGCGAACAAGCCGGAAAGCTCTGGGACGGTTGCGTGTTCGTCGCCGGCACCCCCGGCTTCTTCGAACTCAAGCGCAGCCGCGACGTCGACCCGATCTTCGACTGAGAGAACCCGATGCGAGTACATGTCGGCGCCGACCACGCGGCCTACGAGTTGAAGAACGTGATCGTCGAGTACCTCGGCGAG
>JBDIAM010000275.1:0-4980 GCA_039812445.1 Piscicoccus intestinalis
GAGGCCCGCGCGCTCGTCGACACGAGGTAGGAGTCATGCGGTGATCCCGGTCGAGCGGCATCGCGAGCGCATTCTCGCGGCGGTCTCCCGGGGCGAGCCGCAGCGGGTGCCGGTCAGCGCCGCCCACGGGTGCGTGCTCGCCGCCGACGTCGTCGCGGCCGTGCCGCTGCCGGGTTTCGACAACTCCGCGATGGACGGCTACGTCGTGGCCGCCGCGGACGTCGCCGCCCTGCCCGAGCCCGGCGGATCCGGCTGCGGGTGCGACGGGGGCGCCGAGCACGAGGGGCATGCGAACCCCGCGCAACCCGTGCGGCTGCCGGTCCGCGGCGACATCGCGGCGGGCGACACCCGCCGCCTGCGGCTGCAGCCCGGCGAGGCGTACCGGATCATGACCGGAGCCCCGATGCCGGCCGGCGCCGACGTCGTCGTTCCGGTCGAACTGACCGACGGGGGCCTGGACGTCGTGACATTGACCTCCGCCGACGCGCCCGGGCGGCACGTTCGCCGCGAGGGCGAGGACGTGCGCGCCGGTGACGTCGTGCTGCGCGCCGGCGTGTTCATCGGTGCCCGGCAGCTCGCGCTCGCGGCGGCGTGCGGCGCCGTGGACGTGCTCGTCTACCCGAGGCCGAAGGTCGTGTGCCTGTCCACCGGCGACGAACTCGTCTCTCCCGGAACGGTGCCCGGCTTCGGGCAGGTCGTCGACAGCAACGGCCTCATGCTCGCCGCGGCGCTGCGGGAGGCGGGCTTCGACGCCGTCTCCGGCCCGGTGGTGCGCGACACCGAGGAGGATGTCCTGGCCGCGCTCGGTGAGCACCTGCGCACCGCCGACGCGATCGTGACGACCGGCGGCGTGAGCATGGGCGCCTACGACGCGGTCAAGGCGGCGCTGAGCCGGCTGGGCACCGTGCAGTTCGACAAGGTCGCGATGCAGCCGGGCAAGCCGCAGGGCTTCGGCACCCTCGGCGAGCGCGACGTGCCGGTGTTCACGCTGCCCGGCAACCCGGTGAGCGCGCTGGTCTCCGCGCACGTGTTCGTCGTGCCGGCGCTGCGCGCGATCGCCGGTTGGCAGCGCGCCGAGCCGGAGCCGGTGCGGGCCCGCGTGCTCGACGGCTGGACCTCCCCGCCGGAGCGGGCGCAATTCGTGCGGGTGCTGCTGCACCGGGAGGCGGGCGAGCCGGTCGTGCGCAGCGCCGGCGGCCAGGGCTCGCACGTGCTGCAGGCCCTCGCCGACGCCAACGCCCTCGCCTACGTGCCGGCCGAGGTGACCCGCGTCGAGGCCGGCCAGGTACTCGACGTCACCCCGTTCGGTGCCTCCGACGCCGCCGGGTGGGGGCCATGAGCGGCGCGCCCGGGTCGGCCGCCGGGAGCGGTCTTACGCACGTGCGCGCCGACGGCTCGGCGCACATGGTCGACGTCAGCGCGAAGGCCGTGACGGCGCGGCGGGCGCGGGCCGCGGGGCGGGTGCTGCTGGCTCCGGCCGCGGTCGCGGCGCTGCGCGACGGCACGGTGCCCAAGGGCGACGCGCTCGCGGTGGCGCGGATCGCCGGATTGCAGGCCGCCAAGCGCACCCCCGACCTCGTGCCGCTCGCGCACCCGGTCGCCGTGCACGGCGTCGAGGTCGATCTGCGGGTCGCCGACGACGGCGTCGACATCACCGCGACCGTCGTGACCGCCGACCGCACCGGCATCGAGATGGAGGCGCTGACCAGCGTGACCGTCTGCGCGCTGGCGCTCATCGACATGATCAAGGCCGTCGACAAGCACGCCCGGATCACCGACGTGCGGGTCACCGCCAAGAGCGGAGGTCGTTCCGGCGACTGGTCCGAGCCCGAGCCCGAGTCGGAGTCTCAGGCCGAGTCGGGGTCGCAGCCCGAGCCCGGGCTCGAGCCGGACGGCTCTGAGCCGTCCGTCGACGACCCCCGGGAGGCGCCGTGACCAGCGCCGACGCATCGTCGCGACGGGCGGTGGTGATCACCGCCTCCAACCGCGCGTCGGCCGGGGTGTACGCCGACCGGGGCGGACCGATCATCGCCGACCGCCTCGCGCAGTGGGGTTTCGAGGTCGAGGGGCCACTCGTCGTGCCGGACGGTGACCCGGTCGGGAAGGCGCTGGCGCAGGCCGTCGCGGGCGGCGCGGACGTCGTGGTGACCACCGGCGGAACCGGCCTGACCCCGGGCGACCAGACCCCCGAGCAGACCCGGGCGGTCATCGATCGCGAGGTGCCGGGGATCGCCGAGGCGATCCGCTCGGCCGGGGTCGCCGCGGGCGTGCCGAGCGCGATGCTCTCGCGGGGGCTCGCGGGACTGGCCGGGCGCTGCCTCGTCGTCAACCTGCCCGGCTCCACGGGCGGTGTGCGCGACGGGCTGAGCGTGCTGGAGCCGGTGCTGGCGCACGCCGTCGACCAGGCCCGCGGGGGTGACCACTGATGGCGGGTCTGTGGCCGTGCTCGTTGACGGTGCGCCACCCGAGCGGGTCGGCGATCGTCATGCGCGCGCTGCGCGGCCGCGACCGCGAGGAGTGGGAGGAGCTGCGCGCGGCGAACGCGGCGTGGCTGCGTCCGTGGGAGGCCACGAGTCCGCTGCCGCCGCAGGCGCGCTCGAGTTTCCGTTCGCTCGTGCGGCATTACGACCGGGAGGGTCGCGAGGGGCGGCTGCAGCCGTTCGTCATCGAGCGCGACGGCCGGCTGGTCGGGCAGATGCACCTGTTCAGCATCGGCTGGGGCGCGCTGCGCGGCGGGTCCGCCGGCTACTGGGTGGCCCAGAACGCGGCCGGCCAGGGCGTCGCCCCGCTGTGCCTGGCGGCGCTGGTCGACCACGCGATCTACGGGCTCGGGTTGCACCGGGTCGAGGTCAACATCCGGCCCGAGAACGTCGCGAGCCTGCGCGTCGTCGCCAAGCTCGGGCTGCGCGACGAGGGGCTGCGGCTGCGCTACCTGCACATCGACGGCGACTGGCGCGACCACCGCTCGTTCGCCGTGACGGCCGAAGATCTCGACGGCACCTCGATGGTCAAACGCTGGCGCCGGGGGCAGCCCGGCGGGCTGGAGATGGCCGCCACCTGAGCGCCGCGGGCGTCGCTTCGAACGTGACCGCTGACCTGGGCATACGACCTGAAACGGGCAGCAAGTTACACGCGTGTAAGTCAATGTGCCGACACTCCGGAGCGCCTGCCTGACGCGCCTGTCACATCCTTCTACGGTGGGGTTGTGTCGCCCAGCAGCCTGATCTTCGTCGCCGTGGTCGTCATCTGGGCTGCCTACCTGGTCGTCCATGTCTCCCGCCGTCGCGAGCACCTGGCGACCGCCCGCACCGTCGACCGGTTCTCCAGCCAGATGCGGGTGCTGCAGCGACGCGCGGTGCGGCTCGACCCGCCCGCCCCCTCCAGCGTGCGGATCTCGTCGGCCGGCATGACGCGGCCCCGGCCGCTGGTCGCGCAGGCCAGCCCCGACCAACTCTTCCTCGAGACCGACGCCGCGCATGCCACGCACGCCACGGCGCAGCAGCGCGCGGCGAGCGTGCGCGCCTCGGTGCTCGCCGACCCCGATGACCCGCGCGAGCCCGGCTCCGACGACTACTTCGTCGACCGCCCCGGCGACACCGGCTCCCGGTTGCGGATGCCGGCCCGGCGCCCCGGGTCTCGGCGTGCCCGACTCACTCGCACGATCGCCCTGGGCCTGAGCCTCCTGCTGCTGGCGGGCACCGCGCTCGCGACGCTGCTGTCGGCGCTGCCGTGGTGGAGCCTGGCCGCGCCGGTCGCGATGCTGGCCGGCGTGCTCGCCTGGCTGCGGGCCGCGGCCCGGGCGCTCGCGGCCCAGCGTCGCCGCGAGGCCGCGCACGTCCGTCGTCGCCGCGCCCGCGAGGCGGAGGCCGAGCGTGAGCGCGCGCGTGCCGCCCGGCCGAGCGCGCCGCAGATGCCCGTCGCGCAGGAGTTCGTCGAGCCTCCGGTCGTCGAGTCGCAGGTCGAGACGGTCGAGACGGAGACGGTCGAGGTGTCGGCGTCGGGCGCGCAGGAGGCGCCGGTGCTCGTCGGCGCCGGTGCCGACGTTGCGACCGACGTTGTCGGGCACACCGCCTCCGAGGAGCCGGCTCGGCGCAGCACCCGCCGCGACCCGCTCGAGGTGGCCGCCCTGGCGCACTCCAACATCGACGCGGAGCGCGCGGCCGACCCGCTGTTCGCCGACGACCGCTGGGAGCCCACCCCGGTGCCGCCGCCGACCTACACGATGAAGGCCAAGGCGTCGCGTCCGCTGCCCGAGCCGCTCGAGGTGCCGGTGCCCATCGAGGTCGACGACGACGACATCGCCTGGGACGAGACCCGCCACCAGCCCCGCGTCGTCGGAGCCTGACGCGCCTCGCTCGACCCCCGCGAACGCCCGCGCGGCGCCCGCGCACGCCCCTCCCACTTCCCTGAAAACTGCGTGTCGCGGTGAGAACTGCAGTCCGTACCGCAGTCCCGACCACGACCCGCAGTTCTCAGGGACGTTGGCCTGGGTCGGACGGGGCGGCCGATTCGGGGGAGCGGCCCGGGGTTTGCTAGAGTGATCTCCGGTCTTGGGGCTGTGGCGCAGTTGGTAGCGCGTCTCGTTCGCAATGAGAAGGCCAGGGGTTCGAGTCCCCTCAGCTCCACCACGACGAAGGGCCCCGGCGTCACGCCGGGGCCCTTCGTATTGCCCGTGACGGTCCCGCTTCCGATATCGCAAAGGGCCATTGGCAGTGACCACTCGACGGGCGTCGAGCGGTCACTGCCGCATTGTGAGACGGAGGCGGCGCGCTGACCTGCGGAAACGCGCTAGACCTGCCGATTGACCACTCACGAGAGGTCACTGCACAGGGTTCTCTGCGTCGCTCAGGCGCCCAGGTAGCGCCCGGGGCGGTGGTTGAAGGCCAGCAGGATGTTCATCACGGCGGCCCCGAGTAGCGAGAGCACGGCGAGCCACCCCGGGTTGAGCAGGGCGAAGATGCCGACGACGAGGCCGTCGAG
>JBDIAM010000276.1:0-4957 GCA_039812445.1 Piscicoccus intestinalis
GCGTTGATGACCTTCGCGCGGCGCTCGCGCTCGGCCTCCGCCTCGCGGGCCATCGCGCGCTGCATCTGCTCGGGGATCTCGACGTCCTTGATCTCCACGAGGTTGACGTGCACGCCCCACGGGTTGGTCAGGGTCTCGATGATCTCGCGCAGCGCCGCGTTGAGGTCGTCACGGTGCGCGAGCAGGGTGTCGAGGTCGGCGCGGCCGAGCACCGAGCGCAGCGTGGTCTGCGCGATCTGGCTCGTGGCGACCGCGTAGTTCTCGACCTCCATGATCGCCTCGGTGGGGCGGATGACGTTGAACAGCACGACCGCGTTGACGCGCGCGGGCACGTTGTCCTTGGTGATGACCTCCTGCGGCGGGATCGTCAGCGTGACGACACGCGTGTCGACCCGCTGCAACCGGTCGACGCCGGGGATCAGCAGGTGCAGACCCGGCTCGTAGACGGGTCGCAGCTTGCCGAGCCGGAAGACGACGCCCCGCTCGTACTGCGGAATGACCTTGATCGACAGCCACGCCAGGATTCCGATGACGACGACGGCGGCCGCGACCGGCACGCTCCAGAAAGGCATACAGCTCGTCCTTCGTTGTGGGTTGGTGCGCTCAGCCGCGCTGATCGTGGAGGCGGTCGCTGCGGTAGCGGGGCGTGGGGAGGGCGACCCCCTTGACGGTCCCGGCACCCCCGCCGGCACCGGCTCCGCGCCGGTGCCGGGCGAGGACCGCGTCGACGTTCTCGGTCGACAGGGTGGCCTTGCGGGTGCCGTCGGGGGCGATGACACCGGTGGTGTCCTCCTCCGGCGTCTCGAGCACGAGGTGCTCGGGAAAGCCGTCGGGGGTGTTCCACAGGTGCCGCGACAGCGGGATGCCGACCGCGAGCACGAGGGCCAGCGCCGCCAGCAGCAGGATGACGTCGGCGGTGTCGGTGGCCCCGAAGAGCAGCATCGCCAGCACCATCATGAGCGCGACCGCCGCGATCGCCACGCTGACACCGCGGTGGAAGCGGCCCGCCTCGCTGTGCGGCCACGGGTCGACGTTGCGGGTGAGCTCCCGCGGCCCGGGGGTCGGGGAGCACTCCGCCTTCGCCGGGCAGCGACCGCAGATCGCGTGCTGCCCGGCGTAGCGGATGACTCGCTTCTCGGGATCGAACGAGGTCGGCCACAGCCACTGGTCCTCATGGCATTTCCAGGCGTCGGCGTCCTCGTGGTAGAGGAAGTTGCCGTGCCGCCAGGAGGCCGAGCGCAACGCGCTGCGCGCACCGAGGCGGTCGAAGGCGACCGCCACGACGAGCAGGCAGGCGGCGTACACGCAGACGAGAACGACGCTGATGGACGGTGGGCTCATCAGATCCTCATTTCCGACCGGTCCGGTTTGCGGGTGTCAGACCTTCGACTCCTTGCCCGGCTCGAGCTGGGTGTACAGCACGTCCGCAGGCAACTCGTCGACGGTCTTGCCCTTGCGATAGTTCAACAGACCCTGCAGCGCGATCCACAGGAACGGCAGGTTTCCACCGATCAGGAAGATCACGTCGCCGGGCAGTCGGCCCCACTCGAGCAGCACGTTGGTGTTGCTCGTGATGTAGGCCAGGTCGCGCGCCTCGAAGTAGCCGTTGCCGACCGACTGGTACAGCTGCAGCACACCGAGCGGCAGGAGCGTGGCGAACACCATCCAGGCCAGGCCGATGTTCAGGCTCCAGAAGGAGATCTTCGCCAGCTTGTCGGACCACTTCTCGCGGGGCACGAGGTAGCGCAGCGCGAACATCGACAGTCCGACACCGAGCATGCCGTAGACGCCCATCATCGCCGCGTGCGCGTGGTTGGCCGTCAGCGCCGTACCGATCTGGTAGTACGACACGATCGGCAGGTTGATGAGGAAGCCGAACACACCGGCTCCGAGGAAGTTCCAGAACCCGACGGACACGAGGAACATGACCGCCCAGCGGTGCGGGAACGGGGCGCTGGACTTGTTGTCCTGCCGGGCACCCAACTGCATGAACGCCCACGCCTCGACGGTCAGGAACGTCAGCGGAATGACCTCCGCGGCGCTGAAGAACGCACCGAGGGCCATGTGCTCCACCGGCGTGCCGGAGAAGTACAGGTGGTGCATCGTGCCGAGCACGCCACCGATCGAGTACAGGATGATGTCGAGGAAGATGATGCCGAGGGCGATCTTCTCGCGGACGACGCCGAGCAGCACGAAGATGTACGCCACCATCACGGTGGTGAACAGCTCGAGGAAGTCCTCCACCCACAGGTGCACGACCCAGAAGCGCCAGAACTCGGCCACCGTCAGGTGGGAGTCGGTGCGGGCCAGCAGGCCGACTGCGTAGAACGCGGGGATGGCCAGGGCGGCGAAGAAGAACAGCCACGGCATGTTGCCCTTGTTCTCGCCCTTGAGGCGGGAGCGGATGCCGCGGTAGACGATCGCGATCCAGATGAACATGCCCGCGGTGAGCAGCACCTGGAACACCCGCGGCAGGTCGAGATACTCCCACTGCTGCGCGAACAGCGGGCCCTTGGCCCAGCTCACGCCGTGGATCGACAGGGCCTCGGCGGCCAGCGAGCCGAAGACGACGAAGGCCACCGCGCCGAACAGGACGTAGACGAGCACGTGCTGGTTCTTCGGCTCACGCTTGCTGATGAACGGCGTGAGGAAGATGCCGGCGGCGAGGAAGCTCGCGGCGGTCCAGAACAGCGACAGCTGCACGTGCCACGTGCGGGACAGGTTGAACGGGAGGAGGTTGACGATGAAGTCGAGCCCGAAGAAGCTCGAGAGGTCGGCGCGATAGTGCTCCGCGAGGGCGCCGAGCAGGGCCTGAGCGAGGAACAGCACCGCGATGACGATGAAGAACCACGCGGTCGCGCGTTGCGACTTCGTCAGGCCCACTTCGCCGGGTTGCCGGAACGAGATGCGGGGCGCCTCTTCGGAGTGCCACCCGATCTTGCGGCTCCAGCGACCGTAGATGGCGAACAGGATGCCGGTGCCGCCCAGGAGCGCGATGAGCGATAGCGCGGACCACACGATGAGGTCGGCGGTGGGGTGGTTGTTGACCGCCGGCTCCGGTGGCCAGTTGTTCGTGTAGCTGTAGTCGTGCCCGGGGCGGGTGGCGGCGCTGGCCCAGGCCGTCCACGAGAAGAAGGCCGTGAGCTGCCGGATCTCGGTGGGGTCGGTGATGGCGTCGGCCTTGAGGCCGTTGGTCGCCGCCTGCGGACCGAAGAAGTCCGCGTAGTACTGGGTGAGCTGCTCGAACGCGGCGACCTGGTTGGGCGTGTACTGCAGCACGCCGGTGGCCGGGTCGTAGCGGTTCGTGCGGAACTCCTGCACGAGCGCGCCCTGCGGGTCCTGCGTGCCGGCGGCGCGCAGCCGCTCGTCGACGATCTGGGTCGAGCGGCGCAGGTAGTCGGCCGTGAAGTCGGGGCCGAGGTAGCCGCCGTGGCCGACGATCGAGCCGTACTGCATGAGGCCGCGAGCCTGGAACAGCTCCTGGCCTGCGGTGATGTCCTCCCCGCTGAAGACGGGCTGGCCGCCGTTCTCCGCGACGACGCGCTCCGGCATCGGCATGGAGGCGGTGTAGGTGCGGAAGGCCAGGATCCCCATGACGAAGAAGCCGAAGATCATGACCAGCGCAACCGCCTGGACCCAGCCCTTGCCGACCAGCATGTGGGCTCTGGGTGTGTCTGGCGATTGCTGTGTTTGCGTTGGTGAGGTCGCCATATGCGCCGCCTCTCGCCTGCTCTCGGGTGCTCGCTGTCGAACTGACTCGTCGCACGACAAATAACACGACAAACGCCGTGCCAAGTGGTGGCAACGTAGCACTGTCACCCAAGTTGGGCACAGGTGGCTACCAAACTTTCTTCATCCGCAACGAAGGTGTGATCTGCCACACCGGGCTGGCTCGGTTCAGCGTCCGCAGAGGCGGCGGGTTAGCGGCCCCCAACGTGGCGGCCGCGGGTGAGGTCAGGTGCGGGGGTCGGTGTGCTCGTGGGCGATTGGCGGCGAGGCCTGGTGTCGGCAGGCGGGCCCGCGGGACCCCTGCGCGCCGCCGCCGTGGCCGGGCCGGACGCACATGTGAGACCGGGCAGTGGACCGCTGTCGTCTGGAGACTGAGCCCGGCGCGGTCAGGCTCCGACGATCTCGGCGACGTCGGGGAGGTGCCCGAGCCCGTCGGCGACGGGGATGGCCGCCAGCAGGCGCTGCGTGTAGGCCTCCTGCGGATCGGACCAGATCTGCTCGGTGGGGCCCTGCTCGACGACCCGCCCGCCGTGCATCACGGCGACGCGGTCGGCGATGAGGCGCACCACCGCGAGATCGTGGCTGATGAACAGCAGGGCCGCGCCGGCGTCCAGGGCGATGCGGCGCATGAGCAGCGCGATGCGGGCCTGGAGGGAGGCGTCGAGGGAGGCGATGGGCTCGTCGCCGATGAGCAACTCCGGACCAGCGGCCACCGCGCGCGCGATCGCGATGCGCTGCCGCTGGCCGCCGGAGAACTCGTGCGGGTAGCGCCGGGCCGCCGATTCGGGTAGGCCGACGTCGTCGAGCAGCGCGGCGACGCTCGGGGCGCCCTTGGGCCCGCCGGGATGGATCGCCCGCGCGTCGTCGATCTGCGCGCCGACCCGCCGCCGCGGGTTGAGCGAGGCGTACGGGTTCTGGAAGACCATCTGGATGCGCTGGAGACGCTCGGGGCGGCGGCGCAGCCCGAGCGGGCGCACAGGCTGCCCGTCGAACGTCACCGAACCGCCCGAGAGCGGCTCCAGGCCGCAGACGGCCTTCGCCAGCGTCGACTTGCCGCAGCCGGACTCGCCGACGAGCCCGACGACCTCGCCCGGCGCGATCGACAGGCTCACCGAGTCGACCGCGGTGAGGCTGACACCCGCCCGCTGACGGTAGGTGACGCTGGCGTCGGTGAGCACGAGATCACCGGCCATCGGGGCCTCCTTCGGTGTGGCTCGTCGGCGTCGAC
>JBDIAM010000277.1:0-4927 GCA_039812445.1 Piscicoccus intestinalis
GCGGCGCAGATCCTTGTTGAGGGTGGAGATGACATCGAGCGGGATGTCCTTGGGGCAGGCCGCGGAGCACTCGCCGATGTTGGTGCAGCCGCCGAAGCCCTCGCCGTCGTGCTGGGCGACCATGGCCTTGACGCGGGTCCAGCGCTCCGGCTGCCCCTGCGGCAGCTCGCCGAGGTGCACGACCTTGGCGCCGACGAACAGCATGCCGGCCGCGTTGGGGCAGGCCGCCACGCACGCGCCACAGCCGATGCAGGCGGCCGCCTCGAACGAGCGGTCGGCCTTCTTCTTCTCGACGGGTGCGGCGTGCGCCTCGGGCGCGGCACCGGTGTTCGCCGAGATGAAGCCGCCCGAGGCGATGATGCGGTCGAAGGCGGTGCGGTCGACGACGAGGTCGCGGATCACCGGGAACGCGTGGGCGCGCCACGGCTCGATGGTGATCGTGTCGCCGTCGTTGAAGCTGCGCATGTGCAGCTGGCACGTCGTCGTGTTGCCGTGCTTGTCCTCGCCGGTGTTGCCGTGCGGGCGACCGTTGATGACGACGCCGCACATGCCGCAGATGCCCTCGCGGCAGTCGCTGTCGAACGCGACCGGCTCCTCGCCGTTGTCGTTGAGGTTCTCGTTGAGCACGTCGAGCATCTCGAGGAACGACATGTCTTCGCTGATGTCGTCGACCTCGTAGGTGACGAGCTTGCCCGGGGCGGCCGGGCCGTCCTGACGCCAGATCTTGACAGTGAGTTTCACTTGTAGCTCCGCTGCTTCAACTCGATGAACTCGTACACGAGGTCTTCCTTGTGCAGGACCGGCTGCTGGTCCTCACCGTCGTACTGCCACGCGGCGACGTAGAGGAACTCGTCGTCGTGACGCATGGCCTCGCCGTCTTCCGTCTGACTCTCGGCCCGGAAGTGGCCGCCGCAGGATTCGCGCCGGTGCAGCGCGTCGATGCACATGAGCTCACCGAGCTCGATGAGGTCGGCGACGCGCCCGGCCTTCTCCAGCGACTGGTTCATGGTGTCGGCCGCACCGAGCACCCGCAGGTTGGACCAGAACTCCTTCTTCAGCTCCCGGATGAGACCGATCGCCTTCTTCAGGCCCTCCTCCCGACGCTCCATGCCGCAGTACTCCCACATGATCTGGCCGAGCTCCTTGTGGATGGAGTCGACCGAGCGGGTGCCGTTGCAGTTGAGGAAGTGCTCGATCCGGTCGAAGACCGAGTCACGGGCCTCGGCCACGGCCGGGTCGTTCGCGTCGATCTTCGGGTACGGACCGTCGGCGAGGTAGTCGCGGATCGTGTTCGGCAGCACGAAGTAGCCGTCGGACAGACCCTGCATGAGCGCCGACGCACCGAGCCGGTTCGCGCCGTGGTCGGAGAAGTTCGCCTCACCCGCGACGAACAGGCCGGGGATCGTCGACTGCAGGTCGTAGTCGACCCACAGGCCGCCCATCGTGTAGTGCACGGCCGGGTAGATGCGCATCGGCACCTGGTAGGGGTTCTCGCCGGTGATGCGCTCGTACATGTCGAAGAGGTTGCCGTACTTCGTGCGGACCGCGTCTTCGCCCATGCGCTGGATCGCCTCGGCGAAGTCGAGGTAGACGCCGCGCCGCACGCGCCGCTCCTCGCCCTCGGGGGTGATCTCGACGACGGCCGGGCCGACGCCGCGCCCCTCGTCGCACATGTTCTTCGCCTGGCGGGACGCGATGTCACGCGGCACCAGGTTTCCGAACGAGGGGTAGATCCGCTCCAGGTAGTAGTCGCGGTCTTCCTCGGCGATCTGGCGCGGGTCCTTGTCGCAGTCCTCGGCGTTCTTCGGCACCCAGATGCGCCCGTCGTTACGCAGCGACTCACTCATCAGGGTGAGCTTGGACTGCTTGTCGCCGTGCACCGGGATGCACGTCGGGTGGATCTGCGTGTAGCAGGGGTTCGCGAAGTACGCGCCCTTGCGGTAGGCCCGCCAGGTGGCGGTGACGTTGCAGCCCATCGCGTTGGTCGACAGGAAGAACACGTTGCCGTAGCCGCCGGAGGCGAGCACGACCGCGTCGGCCAGGTGGGTCTCGATCTCGCCGGTGACCATGTCACGGGCGATGATCCCGCGGGCCCGGCCGTCGACGACGACCAGCTCGACCATCTCGTGCCGGCTGAACATCTCGACGGTTCCGGCGCCGATCTGCCGCTCGAGGGCCTGGTAGGCGCCGATGAGCAGCTGCTGGCCGGTCTGGCCGCGGGCGTAGAAGGTACGCGACACCTGCACGCCACCGAACGAGCGGTTGTCGAGCAGTCCGCCGTACTCGCGGGCGAACGGCACACCCTGCGCCACGCACTGGTCGATGATGTTCGCGCTCACCTCGGCGAGCCGGTACACGTTGGTCTCGCGGGCGCGGTAGTCGCCGCCCTTGACCGTGTCGTAGAAGAGGCGGTAGGTCGAGTCGCCGTCTTCCTTGTAGTTCTTCGCGGCGTTGATGCCACCCTGCGCGGCGATGGAGTGCGCGCGCCGCGGGCTGTCCTGGTAACAGAACGCCTTGACGTGGTAGCCGGCCTCACCCAGGGTCGCGGCCGCGGCGCCGCCGGCCAGGCCGGTGCCGACGATGATCACCGACAGCTTGCGCCGGTTGGCCGGGTTGACCAGCTTGGCCTCGAACTTGCGGGTGGTCCACTTGTTCTGGATCGGACCGGCCGGCGCCTTGCTGTCCTGCAGCGGCTCGCCCTCGCGGTAGAAGGCCGTGCCCGGAGCGTCCTGGGTCGGAGTCAGAGTCTCGGTCATGTCAGTCATGCACCCTTACTGGATAACGCCGAACAGAATGGCCAGCGGCGGAATGAGGAACCCGATGACGGTGATGGCGGAAATCGCGATGCCGGCCAGGTTGGCATACCGGCGCGAGTTCGCGGTGTTCGTCCACCCCAGCGTCTGGCAGGCGCTCCACACCCCGTGTCGCAGGTGCATCGCCAGCGCGAGGAGCGCGATGACGTAGATGAGCACCAACCACGGCTGCTGGAACGCCAGCACGACCCGCTCGGCGGGAGTGCCGCGGTAGCCGCCGACGTTGATCCACAGGAGCGTGAACTGGGCCAGGTGGAACAGCACGAACAGGATCAGGGCGATGCCGCCCCAGCGCATCCACTTGCTCGACAGCGAGGCCGCCGCCGCCTTCTTCACCTCGTATTTGGCACCGCGTGCCGTGTTGGCCCGGCTCCACAACGTCAACGCCGAGTAGACGTGGGCCGCCAGCGCGATGATGAGCGTGAGCCGGAAGATCCACAGGAATCCTTCGTAGGGAAGGATCGGCTCGAACATCGTGCGCAGGTGGTGGGCGTAGGTATCGAAGGCCTCGTGGCTCGCGAGGATCTTCAGGTTGCCGTACATGTGGAACAGCACGAAGAAGACGAAGTAGAGGCCGGACACGGCCATCATCAGCTTCAGGCCGATGCTGCTGTGCATCGGGCTCGTGTTCCGGGTTCCTGGTTTCACTGCTGAAGTAGACACGTGTGAATACTGCCCCGTTCTTGTCGAGTCGTGCGGGGTTTCATCGCCTGCCCGTGTCGACGTCGACACACTCCGACGTGGGCAGCGACGGCGATGTCCGCTGGTCAACCTGGTCACGCTGGGGTTCAGGCCGGAGCCTGCGGCTCATCGTAGCGATGGCTACCGACAAGCCCGCAGGGACTCAGGTCCCCACTCCGGGCACCCCGCATCCGGGTCCACGGGTCGGGCACCCACCAGCGCGGACACGCCCTACGCGAGGAGCGCCCGGCTGTCCTGACATTCATACCCGAAGGCGGCGGCCACTGCGGGGAAGGTCACCAAACCCGCGTGAGTATTCAGTCCTCGGCGCAGCGCGTCGTCCTGACGGCAGCCCTGACGCCAGCCCAGGTCGGCGAGGCGGGCCGCGTACGGCAGCGTCGCGTTGGTCAGCGCGTACGTCGAGGTGTTGGGCACCGCGCCGGGCATGTTCGCCACGCAGTAGAACGTCGAGCCGTGCACCGTGAAGGTCGGGTCGGCGTGCGTGGTGGGCCGGCTGTCCTCGAAGCATCCGCCCTGGTCGATGGCGATATCGACGAGCACCGACCCCTCCTTCATCTGCGCGACCATCTCGTTCGTCACCAGGTGTGGGGCCTTGGCGCCGGGAATGAGCACCGAGCCGATGACGAGGTCGGCGTCGAGCACGTACTGGCGCACGGCCAGCTTCGACGAGGCGATCTGGCGCACCTGGTTCTTCCACCGCCAGAACGCCATCCGCAGCTTGTCGAGATTGGTGTCGAGCACGGTCACGTCGGCGCCCATGCCGAGGGCGATGTTCGCGGCGTTCTGGCCGGCCACCCCGGCTCCGAGCACGACGACCTTCGCTCCGGCGACACCGCCGACGCCACCCATGAGCACCCCGCGTCCGCCCTCGGCCCGCAGCAGCGCGTGCGCCCCCACCTGGGGCGCGAGACAGCCCGCCACCTCCGACATCGGGTACAGCAGGGGCAGCGCGCCGTTCGGGAGCTCGACGGTCTCGTAGGCGATCGCGGTCGTACCCGCCGCGAGCAGCGCGTCCGTGCCCGGCTGGTCGGCCGCCAGGTGCAGATAGGTGAACAGCAGCAGGTCGTCGCGCAGCCGGTGGTACTCGGATTCGACCGGCTCCTTGACCTTGAGCACCATGTCGGCCACGCCCCACGTCTCGTCGGCGTCCGCCACGATCGTCGCGCCCTGCTCGACGTACTCCGCGTCGGGGATCGAGGAGCCCACACCGGCTCCGGCCTGCACGAACACCTCGTGGCCCCGGGAGACGAGCTCGTGCACCCCCACCGGCGTGATCGCGACGCGGTACTCGTTGTTCTTGACCTCGGTAGGTACGGCGACCTTCATGTCAACGCTCCTGACGTGTCTGTGGACGGTGTCTGACCGACCGGTCGAGCACGGGTGTTGCCGGCGACCGTCGGCGGCAGCGATGC
>JBDIAM010000278.1:0-4925 GCA_039812445.1 Piscicoccus intestinalis
GGGAATTGGGTGAGTCAGCGGTGCAGGCGCCGGACAGTTCGCAGGTCACGACGGCCCGGTCCGGCGAGGCCGCCCGCGTCGTCGTCGTCGGAGCCGGAGTCAGCGGCCTGGTGGTGGCGCGCGGGTTGCGCGCGGCCGGACACGAGGTGACGGTGCTGGAGGCGGGCCCGCGGGTCGGCGGTCACGTGCTCACCCTCGACGTCGCCGGGCGCCCCGTCGACGTCGGCGCCGAGGCGCTGCACATGCAGGTGCCGGCGGCCGCCGCCCTTGTCGACGAGTTCGGGCTGCGCGACGACATCGTCGCCGCCCGCTCCAACCCCAGCTGGCTGTGGACCCCCCGCGGGCGCCGCCGCCTGCCCGCCGGAGTCGGTCCCGCCGGCCCCACCCAGCTGCGGCCCGTGCTGCGCAGCGGCGTCATGACGTGGCCCGCCCTCGCGCGAGCGGGGCTGGAGCCGGTGCTCGCGGCCCGGGTGGCCCGGCTCCCCGACGACGTCGACGCCGACATCTCCGTCGGCCAGTTCGTGTCGTCCCGGTTCGGGCCGCAGGTGACCCGCGCGTTCGTCGATCCGCTGCTCGGCGGGCTGCACTCCGGCGACGTCGACACCCTCAGTCTGCGAGCCTGCGCGCCGTCGCTGGTGCCCGCCGCCACCTCCGGGCGCTCGCTCGTGCGGCGGCGCCGGGCCGCCGGGGGGCCGCCCGCCCCCGCCGGCCGTCCGGCTCCGATCGCGTTCGCCTCCTGGCCGCAGGGCATGGCTCGGCTCGTCTCGACGCTGGCCGACGGGCTGACGATCCGCACGAACACCCCGGTGCAAACGCTGCGCCCCGCCGGCTCCGGGTACACGGTCGTGCTCGACGGCGGACAGGAGGTGAGCGCCGACGCGGTCGCGCTGGCGCTGCCCGCCCCGGCGGCCGCGAGGGTGCTCGCGGAGCTGCCGACGGCGAGCCGGGTGCTCGCGCAGACCGAGCAGGCCGACACGGCGACCGTGGTGCTCGGTTATCCCCGCGCCGCCGTCGCGGGCCTGCCGGCGCTGGCGGGCAACGGGATGCTCGTGCCGAGCGGCAGCGGCACGCTGCTCAAGGCGGTCACGCACCTGTCGACGAAGTGGCCGCACCTCGATACCGGCGACGACCCCGACACCTATCTCGTGCGGCTCTCGGCCGGCCGGGCGGGCTCGAGCGAGGCCGCCGACCTCGACGACGACGCGCTCGTGACGCGGTTGCGGGCCGATCTCGCCCGGCTCGAGGGCATCGACGCCGAGCCGAGCCACGTGCTCGTGCGGCGCTGGCACACCGGCATCCCGCAGCTGACGGTCGGGCATGTGGGGCGCCTGCGGGCGGTCCGGGCCGAGCTCGAATCCGGCTGGCCCGGGGTGCAGCTCGTCGGCGCCTCGTACGACGGCATCGGGCTCACCTCGTGCATCGCCTCGGGTCAACGCGCTGCCGCGGCGATCGCGGCGCGCCTCGCCGGCGGACCGCACCGCACCGACTCCACTCGCACGGAAGGACGTTCGTGAACACCCCCGACGGCACCTCGACCCGCCCCCGGGAGCGCACCGCGGTCCGGCGCCTGCGCCACGATGCGGGCGAGCGCCCGATGATCGTCATCTGGGAGGTCACCCGCGCGTGCGCCCTCGTGTGCCAGCACTGCCGCGCCGACGCCCAGACCCGCCGCGACCCGGCGGAGCTGACGACGCAGCAGGGCAAGGCGCTGCTCGACGACATCGCCGGCTACGGCGCCCCGTACCCGATCGTCGTGCTCACCGGCGGCGACCCGTTCGAGCGGCCCGATCTCGCGCAGCTCGTCGAGCACGGCACCAGCCTCGGCTTGCACATGGCGCTGTCGCCGTCGGTCACCCCGCGGCTGCAGCCGCAGATCCTGCGTGAGCTGCGCGCGGCCGGCGCCGCGACCTTGTCGCTGTCGATCGACGGCGCCGCCGCGGCCACCCACGACGCGTTCCGCGGGGTGCCGGGCGTGTTCGAGCAGAGTATGACGGCGGCGCGCTGGGTCAAGGAGGCGGGCTTCCGGCTCCAGGTGAACTCGACCGTCACGCGCGGCAACGTGCACGAGCTGCCCGAGCTGCTGCGACTCGTGCTCGGCCTGCAGACCTCGCTGTGGAGCATCTTCTTCCTCGTGCCGACCGGGCGGGGCCAGCAGCTGCAGGCGCTGTCGGCCGGCGAGGTCGAGGACGTGCTCAACTGGATGTACGACATCTCCGACCGGCTCGCCGTCAAGGCCACCGAGGCGCCGCACTACCGGCGGGTCACGCTGCAGCGCAAGGAGGCCGAAGCCACCGGCCGCACGATCGAACACGGCCCGCTGTACGAGCGGCTGCGCGCGCAGACCGAGGCGGTCCTCGCCCAGACCCCCACCCGCACCCGGCCGCCGCGCCCGCCGATCGACGTCAACTCCGGCCGCGGGTTCAGCTTCATCGACCACCGCGGCCAGGTCTACCCCAGCGGCTTCCTGCCGCAGCAGTGCGGCAGCGTCACCGAGCACGGGTTCCGCGCGATCTACCGCGACAACCCGCTGCTGCGCTCACTGCGCGAGCCGTCGGGTTTCGCCGGCAAATGCGGGGTGTGCGAGTTCAACGAGGTGTGCGGCGGGTCGCGCTCGCACGCCTACGCGATCACCGGCGACCTGCTGGCCTCCGACCCCACCTGCGCGTACCGGCCCGCGGCCCTCGACAGCCTGCCCGAGCGCCCCGGGCACACCGTCGCCTGAGCCGTCCCGCACCGTCGCCGGCGAACCCACTCGGGGCGTCCGCATCGCGGACGATGCGCCCGGAGCCGGGGCTCAGACCGAGGGGGTGAAGAAGTACGTCGTGTGCTCGGCGGCGCGGCCGTTGCCGTCGAAGACGAAGAAGGCGGCGAACCCGACGGTGCGGCGGCCGCCCTCCTTCAGCTCGCCCTCCCACTCGCCGTGGGCGGCGACGTTCTGACCCTCGACGACCAGCGTGCGCAGCACGTGCCGGCCGGGCGCGATGAGGCGACTCTCCTCGTAGTAGCGGCGCACCGCGTCGATCCCGACCATGCGGTCGTAGCCCGGGCGGCGGTAGAGCACGTCGCCGCTGAAGAACTCGAGCACGGCCTCGAGGTCGTCGGCGTCGAGGGCGTCGTAGTAGCCCTGCACGGCCCTGCGCAGGTCGGGGCCGACCGCTCGCATGTCACCAACCATCACGCCTCCTGGTTCTCGCGTCGGGCCCACACCGGCTCGTGCGCCGCACCTTAGCCACCCGTCGGGGGCGCCTGGCCGCCCACCCCGATCCTTGCATGCCCGGGCCGGAGCCGGGGTGAGGTCAGGCTCCGTCCACGCCGCTCCTGCTCACTCCCACTCGATGGTGCCCGGGGGCTTGGAGGTGACGTCGAGCACGACCCGGTTGACCTCGCGGACCTCGTTGGTGATGCGCGTGGAGATGCGGGCGAGCACGTCGAACGGCACCCGGGTCCAGTCGGCGGTCATCGCGTCCTCGCTGCTCACCGGGCGCAGCACGATCGGGTGCCCGTAGGTGCGGCCGTCGCCCTGCACCCCGACCGAGCGGATGTCGGCGAGCAGCACGACGGGGCACTGCCAGATCTCACGGTCCAGGCCCGCCTCCGTGAGCTCGGCACGCACGATGGCGTCGGCCGCGCGCAGCGTCTCGAGCCGATCGCGGGTGACCTCGCCGATGATGCGGATGCCCAGGCCCGGGCCGGGGAACGGCTGGCGCCACACGATGCCCTCGGGCACGCCGATCTCCAGGCCGACCTCGCGCACCTCGTCCTTGAAGAGGTCGCGCAGCGGCTCGACGAGCTTGAACATGAGGTCGTCGGGCAGGCCGCCGACGTTGTGGTGGCTCTTGATGTTGGCGGTGCCGCTGCCTCCGCCGGATTCGACGACGTCGGGGTACAGCGTGCCCTGCACGAGGAATTCGACCGGGTGGCCGTCGGATTCGGCGCTGCCGACGATGTCGCGGGCGGCCTGCTCGAACACGCGGATGAACTCGCGCCCGATGATCTTGCGCTTGGTCTCGGGGTCGGCGACGCCTGCGAGCGCTTCGAGGAAGCGGTCGGCGGCGTCGACGACGACGAGGTCGACACCGGTGGCCTGCACGAAGTCCTCGCGAACCTGCTCCGCCTCCCCCTGGCGCAGCAGGCCGTGATCGACGAACACGCAGGTCAACTGGTCGCCGACGGCCTTCTGCACGAGCGCCGCGGCCACGGAGGAGTCGACGCCGCCGGAGAGCCCGCAGATGACCCGGGCGTCGCCGACCTGGGCGCGGATTCGCTCGATCTGCTCGCTGACGATGCTCTCGGCGGTCCAGTCGCCGGGCAGGCCGGCTCCGTCGCGCAGGAAGTTCTCCAGCACGCGCTGGCCGAACGTGGAGTGCATGACCTCGGGGTGCCACTGCACACCGTAGAGGCGGCGGGCGTCGTCCTCGAACGCGGCGACCGGGGCGTTGGCGGTGTTGGCGGTGACGACCATGCCCTCGGGGGCCGTGACGACCCCGTCACCGTGCGACATCCACACCGACTGCTGCTCGGGCTGACCCTTGAACAGCGTCGATCCCCGCGGGAAGACCGTCGCCGGGGTCGAGCCGTACTCGCCGAGACCGGTGCGTTCGACGACCCCGCCGAGCGCCTGGGCCATCGCCTGGAAGCCGTAGCACATGCCGAACACGGGCACCCCGGCCTGTAGCAGTTCGGGGTCGAGGCCCGGGGCGTCCGGGGCGTAGACGGAGGCGGGCCCACCGGAGAGGATGATCGCCCCCGGGTCGCGGGCCAGCAGCTCCGCGGCCGGCGTCGTGTGCGGCACGACCTCGCTGAACGCGTTCGCCTCCCGCACCCGGCGCGCGATGAGCTGGGCGTACTGGGCGCCGTAGTCGACGACGAGAACTGGCTTGGCGTGCGGGTCGCTCACGGCCGCGAGTCTACAAGCGCCCCCGAAC
>JBDIAM010000279.1:0-4881 GCA_039812445.1 Piscicoccus intestinalis
GGGAGTTCCCCAGGAGGAGTACGGAACCCGCCGACGCGCCGCCGCCACCGGTCGGGCGGAGCGGCCGGGCTCACGCGCCGAATGGAACGACGCACGCGGCTCCGACCGGCGCGCCCGGCTGCGCGTGCTGCGTGAGACATCAGCGCGCTCCGCCGATCTGTAAGCGGCAGGTAATGTTCCTCCGGTGAGCACGCCCAACCTGTCCGAGTTCATCAAGGCCTACGACGTGCGCGGCCTCGTGCCGCAGCAGCTCGACGCTCGTGTGGCCCGCGCCATCGGTACGGCCTTTGCCGCGAATATCGCTGTGCCCGATGGCGCCTCGCGGATCGTCATCGGTCACGACATGCGGCCGAGTTCGCCGGAGCTGTCCCGCGCGTTCGCGGAGGGGGCCGCCGAGCAGGGCCTGGACGTGACCCTCATCGGGTTGTGCTCGACCGACGGTCTCTACTACGCCAGCGGCGCCCTCGACTGCCCCGGCGCGATGTTCACCGCGAGCCACAACCCGGCTGCATACAACGGCATCAAGATGTGCCGTGCCGGGGCCCGCCCGGTGGGGCAGGATTCCGGGCTCGCCCAGATCACCCGTGACGCCCAGGCGATCGTCGACGGCCAGGAGCCCACGCCCGCACCGCAGCCCGGCACGATCAGCGAGCACGACGTGCTCGGCGACTACGCCGCCTTCCTGCACACGCTCGTCGACCTGTCCGGCATCCGCCCGCTGAAGGTCGTCGTCGACGCCGGCAACGGCATGGCGGGGCACACCGTGCCCGCCGTGCTGGGCTCCGTCGCGGCGCTCGACGTCGTGCCGCTGTACTTCGAGCTCGACGGCACGTTCCCCAACCACGAGGCCAACCCGCTGGAGCCGGAGAACCTGCGCGACCTGCAGGCCGCGGTCCGCGAGCACGGCGCCGACATCGGGCTCGCCTTCGACGGCGACGCCGACCGCTGCTTCGTCGTCGACGAGCGCGGCGAGCCGGTCAGCGCGTCGGCGATCACCGCGCTCGTCGCCCAGCGCGAGATCGGCAAGGCGGTCGACGGCGGCGCCGACGCGTCCGACGTCGCGATCGTCTACAACGTCATCTCCAGCCACATCGTGCGCGAGACCGTCGCCCGGCTCGGCGCCCGCGGCGTGCGCACCCGCGTCGGGCACTCCTTCATCAAGGCCGAGATGGCCCGGGAGTCGGCGACGTTCGGCGGCGAACACTCCGCGCACTACTACTTCCGCGACTTCTGGTTCGCCGACACCGGCATGCTCGCCGCGCTGCACGTGCTCGCCACCCTCGGCGAGCAGGCCGCGCCGCTGTCGCAGGTCGTCGCGCCGTACTCGATCTACGCCGCCTCCGGGGAGATCAACTCCACGGTCGCCTCCACCGTCGCCGCCACGCAGGCCGTGCAGGCGTGGGCCGCGCAGCGCAACGTCACCTCCGACACGATGGACGGTCTGACGGTCGAGAGCAGCGACACGTCCGCGCCGATGTGGTGGTTCAATCTGAGGCCGAGCAACACCGAGCCGCTGCTGCGACTCAACGTCGAGGCCGTCGACGAGGAGACGATGACGACGGTGCGAGACGAGGTGCTCGCCATCGTGCGCACCTCTGCGCAGGGACAGCAGGCCGAGCCGGGCGAGCCGGCGACGAGCAACGAGAACGACGACAAGGACGAGCGATGAGCGCGACCACCCCTTCCACGATCGAGCCCTGGCTGCGGGAGATCCTGCGCTGCCCGGTGACCAAGCAGGAGCTGGTCGACGGCGTCGGCCCCGACGGCACGCCGGAGTTGCAGGCCCTGGAGCCGGACGCCAACGGCGTGCGCCGGGCCTACCGCGTCGAGGGTGGCATCCCGGTGCTTCTCGTCGACGAGGCCCGCACCATCGAGGATTGATCCTGCGACCCCCGTCCGCGGGGTCGGCGCGTGGCGAGAGGACGGCCCATGCCCTTCATTGACGAGGCGTTCCTCGACGACGAGCGCCGGCTCGCCGCCTGCGACACCCGCGGCACCTTGCGCGCCCTGGCGACGGCGGGGGCCCAGGTCCGCGAGGCCATGACCCTGGCGCGCGACGCCGGGATCGACCGACTCGCCCGCGACGACCGGCCACGGTCGGTGCTCGTGGCCTCGCTCGGCGGGTCGGCGGTCGTCGCCGACGTGCTCGACATGCTCGCCGAGCCGAGCTCACCGGTGCCGGTCGGGGTGCGGCGCAACGTGCCGCTGCCCGGGTGGGTGGGGCCCCTCGACCTCGTCGTCGCGGTCTCGCTGTCGGGCCGGGCGCGCGGGCCGCTCGCCGTCGCCGCGGAGGCGGCCCGGCGCGGTGCGTCGCTGCTGACCGTCGGCGCCTCCGACTCCCCGCTCGCGGCGGTGTGCGCCCGGGCCCGCGGCATCCACGTCGACGTCGGGCGCGACCGGATCAATTCGCGCACCGCGTTGTGGTCGCTGCTCACGCCGGTGCTCATCGGGGCGCACGAGCTGGGTCTGATCGAGGTCGGCGACGAGGCGCTCGTGGCCACCGCGGCCCGGCTCGACGAGCTCGCCGAGTCGTGCCGGCCGGCGTCGGAGTCGTTCGTCAACCCCGCGAAGTCGCTCGCGCTGCAGCTCGCCGAGACCGTCCCGGTCGTGCTCGGAGACGGTCCGCTCGCCGGTGTCGCCGCCACCCGGGCCGCGTCGATGCTGGCCCGCACCGCCCGCATCCCGGCGACCCACGGCGAGTTGCCGGACGCCGCCTCCCAGGTCGTGGCCACCTTCGACGGGCCGTTCACCGCCGGCGGCGGGCAAGGGGTGGGCCGCACCGGCCCCAGCGACGACATCTTCGCCGACCCCTTCCTCGACGGCCCCGCGCAGCCCCGGCTGGGTCTGCTCATGCTGCGCGACACCCCGCGGGGCACGCCGACGAGCCCGGAGGAGGCCGACCTCGACGCCCTCGCCCAGGCCGTCCTCGACACCGCGGCGGACGCCGGCGCGCGGGTGAGCACGGTCACCGCGCAGGAGGGCCACCCCCTCGCGCGGCTCGCCGAGCTCATCGCGAGCACCGATTACATGTCGACCTACCTCGCCATCGGTCTCGGCATCGATCCGGCCGTCTCCCGGCACATCACGGCGTTGCGGGACCACACGCTGGGATGACCCGATGCCCGTGCCGACGCGGCTGCCGACCCCCGACGCCGACCCCCACGAAGGAGAGCGCGTGCCCGACCTGGAGCACCTCGATCTGCTGATCATCGGCAGCGGTTCGGGCAACTCGCTCGTCACGCCCGATTTCGCCGGCAAGCGCGTCGGCATCGTCGAACGGGGCGTGTTCGGCGGCACCTGCCTGAACGTCGGGTGCATCCCCACGAAGATGTTCAGCTACACGGCGGACATCGCCGACACCATCGCCGACTCCCGACGCTTCGGGCTCGACGCGAGCCTCGACGGGGTGCGCTGGCGGGACATCCGCGACCGCATCTTCGGGCGCATCGACCCGATCTCGGCCGCCGGACGCGATTACCGGATCAACGGTCCCGACACCACCGCCTATCTCGGGGACGCGCGCTTCATCGGCGAGCGCCGCGTGCGGATCGAGCTCACCGAGGGCGGCGCCGCGGAGGTGGAGGCCGACCAGGTCGTCATCGCGGCGGGGGCCCACGCCCAGGTGCCCGAGGTCGTCCGCGACTCCGGCGTGATGTGGCATACGAGTGACACAATCATGCGGATCGACGAGTTCCCCGCCCGGCTGCTTGTGCTAGGCGGTGGTTACATCGCGGCGGAGTTCGCACACGTCTTCGGGGCGCTCGGGTCGCGGGTCACGCTCGCCGTCCGCGGGCCGCGTTTGTTGCGTCACCTCGATACACAGATCGCGGAGCACTTCACCCACGTGGCGCGAAACCAATGGGACGTGCGCCTGGGCACCGTCATCGAGAAGCTGCGGCCCGGGGGAGCGGACGCCCCGATCCACGCGAGCCTCTCCGACGGCAGCGAGGTGGAGGCCGACGCCCTGCTCGTGGCCGCGGGGCGCGCCCCGAACACGGCAGATCTGGGCTGTGCGGAGGCCGGGGTGCGGCTGCACCCCGACGGGCGCGTGATCGTCGACGAGTACGGACGCACCACCGCGCCCGGCGTATGGGCGCTCGGCGACGTCAGCTCGCCCTACCAGCTCAAGCACGTCGCCAACCACGAAGCCAGGGTCGTGGCCCACAACCTCGTCCACTCCGGCGACCTGCGCGCGTTCGACCACCGCTTCGTGCCCGCGGCCGTGTTCAGCCGGCCGCAGGTCGCGACGGTCGGCGCCACCCGCCAGGAACTGCAGGCCGCGGGCGTCGAGTACCGCGAGTACACCCAGCGGTACGCGGACGTCGCCTACGGCTGGGCGATGGAGGACCGCGAGGGCATCTGCACGGTGCTCGCCGACCCCCGGGACGGCTCGCTGCTCGGCGCCCATCTCGTCGGGCACGACGCCTCCAGCCTCATCCAGCCCCTCATCCAGGCCATGAGCTTCGGCCAGCGCTGGGCCGACGTGGCCCGCGGGCAGTACTGGATCCACCCCGCCCTCGCCGAGGTCGTGGAGAACGCGCTGCTCGGCCTCGACGCGCACTGAGGCGCACTGAGGCGCACTGAGGCGCACCGACCGGCGACTCGGACGTTCGACACGCCCGGGAGCGCACTGAATCTCCGTGCGCGGCAGCGCTGTTAGTGTTCCCGGCAGCGGCGTCCGGAGTCGGGGGACAGGCGGTACCGGGCGGCCGCAGCGCGACCGTCACGGCGCGCTACGGCGGGGGGCCGGGCAGCGCCCGGCGATCGGAAAGCAGGGCCGCTCATGCCACTGTCCGTCTCTACCCTGGCCGCAGTTGTCGGGATCGCCGGCGTCATGGGACTCGCCGGCGCGCCCGCGGCCTCGTCGGCCCCTGTGGCCCC
>JBDIAM010000280.1:0-4865 GCA_039812445.1 Piscicoccus intestinalis
TTGCGCGTCACCTCCGAGCCGGTGCCCGCCGTCGTCGGCACCGCCACGCACGGCAGCGGCCGCGCCGCCAAGGGCCGCCCTTGCCCGACGACCTCGAGGTGGTCCAGCGGGTCGGTGCCGGAGGCGGTCAGCGCCGCGATCGCCTTCGCCGCGTCGAGCGCGCTGCCGCCGCCTAACCCGAGCACCCCGTCGCGCCCGGAGGCGGTGGCGGCCGTCACCGCCTCCCGCACGAGCTCGACCGTCGGCTCGCCCGGCACGGCGAAGCTCTCGACGTCGATACCCTCGGCCTCCAGGGCGGCCCGCACCCCGTCGGCTCGCGAGGTCGTGGCGCCCGTGACGACGAAGACCCGCCGCACGCGCAGACCGGTGAGGAGGCCGGGCACCTGGGCGACGCGACCGGCTCCGAAGCGGATGTCGGTGGGCAGGGCGAGATCGAAGTGCGTGGCCACGGTCGTCACCACTCGGAGTCGTCGGGGGAGGCGTTGACGAACTTCGTCGACGTGCGGGGCCGGCCCATCATCGGCTCGACCGTGTCGCGCCACGCCGCGTAGTGGTCGGTCTGCTTGTGCGCCACGGCCGCCGCCTCGTCGCGGTAGATCTCCACGAGCACGACGTGACCGGGGTCGGCGCGGTCGGTGAGCACATCGAAGCGCACGACGCCCGGCTCCTGGCGGCTGGCGGTCGCATTGGCCTGCGTGGCCGCGAGAAAGTCGTCGACCCGGTGAGGGACGACGGCGATGTCCACGTGCACGATCAACAACGAGCCCGGCATGGCCCGACCCTAGCGGCCGAGCTGGTGCAGCGCCTCCGCCATGAGCCGCTGCACGGCGAGGGTGTCTTCCAGCGGCATGATCGGGCTCTGCGTCAGCCCCTTCTCCAGGCACTCACCGACGTGGATGACCTCGAACTGGTACCCGGAGGCGAACTCCATCGTCTCCGGCTCCTTGCCGCGCCACAGCGTGATCGAGGGCGAGCGGTGGAAGCGCGGGTGCACGTCGATCCACCCCTTCGTGCCCAGCAGCATCATCCGGCCGGGCCCGTACGTGCGAAACGACCCCGACAGCGTCGAGCTGCGTCCGTCGTCGTAACCCCACAGCACCGAGAACTCGCCCTCGACGCCGGAGTCGAAGCGACTCCCGACGACGTGCACGGTGCCGGGGGTGCCGAGGAAGTGCTGTGCGAACGACATGACGTAGACGCCGAGGTCGAGCACCGCCCCGCCGCCGAGGTCGGGATTGAACAGCCGGTCCTGGGGGTCGAATTCGCGGAAGGCGGTGAGGTCGCCGTGCACCGCCCGCACCTGTCCGATCGCGTCCTGCGCGATGAGTTCGCGCACCCGCTCGATCGCCGGGTTGAACCGCGTCCACATCGCCTCCATCGCGAACACGCCGGCCTCACGCGCGGCCGCGACGATGCGCTCGGTGTCGGCGACCGTGCTGGTGAACGACTTCTCCACGAGGATCGGCTTGCCCGCGGCGATCGCCGTCAACGCGATGTCGGTGTGCTGCGGGTGCGGTGTCGCGATGTAGATCGCGTCGATGTCGGGGTCTGCACACAACTCTGTGTAGGATCCGTGCGCGCGGGGGATGCCATGCTCATCGGCAAAGCTGCGCGCCCGCTCCTGTGAACGCGAGCCCACGGCGACCAGCTCGCCGTTGGTCACCTCCCCGAAGGCCTGCGCCATCGTCGCCGCCATGCGCCCCGGACCCGCGACACCCCATCGAACGCTCATGCCCCGCTCCTGACCTCGCCTCGGTGCCGCCGCAGTTCGGCGGCCGACCGCCTCAACCTAGCGACCCCGAAGTCCCCGAAAACTGCGTGTCGCGGTGAGAACTGCGGCGCGAACCGCAGTCCTGACCGTGACACGCAGTTCTCAGGGACGTGTGGGGGATCGGGAAGCGGGCATTTCGGAACGCGGGGCGGCGTTACCGTGGAGACAGAGCAGCGAAAGTCGTCGACCGCGGGCACCGGGCTCGCGGGCGCTCGGGAGGAGGTGGCGTCGTGATCGTTCTGCTCTTCGCCCTCCTGGCGATCACCACCCTGGCCGCAATCGGCCACTTCAGCATGCCTAGTAGGGAGCGAATGCCTATGTGGCGCTGGGGGTTCAGGGATCTCTTCTGGAATGTGGTATTCGGCGGACGGATGCTGCGCGACTTGAGTGCCCAGCACGCCGAACTGCTTGCCGTTGCGCGGCAACGCTTCTGAGCGTGAGCCTGACCCTGAGCCTGTGCCGGCCCGCCTCCCGCCGAGTCTCGGCGGGAGGCGCTACCGCGTGAGGACCTCCCCGAGGTCGTAGGCGGGGGCGCGCTCGATCTGATCGAGGGTGCAGGAGGCGGGCTCCCGGTCCGGGCGCCAGCGCAGGAACGTCACCGCGTGCCGGAACCGCCACCCCTCGAGTTGATCGAAGGCCACCTCGACGACGCGCTCGGGGCGCAGCGGCACGTAGCTGACGTCCTTGGAGCCCGAGAACCGGGACCGATCGGTCTCCGCGTGCGCGACCTGGCCGGACTCGTCCCGCACGACGAGCGGCTCCAACTCCTCGACGAGCTCGAGGCGCCGCTTGGCCGTGAAGGCCGCGATCCCACCGACGTTGAAGAGCCGCCCGTCGTCGCCGTACAGCCCGAGCAGCAGCGAGCCGACCCCCTGACCCGACTTGTGCACCCGGTAGCCGGTGACGACCGCCTCCCCGGTGCGCTTGTGCTTGACCTTGAGCATCGTGCGCTTGCCGGGCTCGTAGGGACGCTCTTTCGCCTTGGCGACGACGCCGTCGAGCCCTGCCCCTTCGAACCGCTCGAACCAGTCTCGCGCCACCACCGCGTCGTCGGTGGTGCGGGTCAGGTGCACGGGCGCGTCCGGCGCCACCTGCGTCAGCACCGACTCCAGCCGCGCGCGCCGCTGCGCGAACGGCTCGTCCATGAGCGACTCGTCGTCGAGTGCGAGCAGGTCGAAGCAGATGATCTCGGCGGGCGTCTCCCGGGAGAGCTTCTCGACCCGGCTCGCCGCCGGGTGGATGCGCTGGCTGAGCGCCTCCCAATGCAACCGCTGGGCCCCCGGTTCTCCTGCTCGCACAACGATCTCCGCGTCGATCGCGCAGCGGTCAGGCAGGTGTTCGCGGACCGCCTCCACGACTTCGGGAAAGTAGCGGGTGAGCGGTTTGGCGCCCCGGCTCGCCAGCTCCACGTCGTCGCCGTCGCGCAGCACGATGCACCGGAAGCCGTCCCATTTCGGTTCGTAGACAAGGCCGCCCGGCACCGAGTCGGCGTCGGGCACGGAGCCGGTGGCCTTGGCGAGCATGGGCGTGACGGGCAGATCGATGGGCAGTCGCACCCGCCCATTGTCACCCGAGTGCGCGCCGATGCCGTGTTGACCTGCGACCATGGGCTCATGGACGCAGCCGGAAGGGCAGGGGCCGCCCGGGTCGCTCGCGTCGCCGGCATCGCGGGGATCACGAGCGCCGGCGTCGGACTCGCATCGGTGGCCGGATCGGTCAGCGCGGGAGCGTATCTCGCGCGCATGCTGCTCACGCCCGAACGCGAGCGCCCCGAGTTGCAGGAGATCCTCGAGGTCGACCCCGTGGGCTCCGGCACGATCACGCTGCGCGCCGACGAGGAGACGGTGGTGCCCGGCCGGTACGGCCTGTGGTTCGACCAGGGGCAGGGGCACCTGCGTCTCGGTGACATCATCTCCAGCGACAGCCCGGATCCCGCTCCGCCCGAAGGCCGCTGGCTGTCGACCCGGCGGACGGCCGAGCCGGTGCCGACGGTCACGCGGGTCATCGAGAGCATCGACGCGGGCATCCCGCGCCCCGGGCCGGCCCGCTGGGACGGCTACGTCTACACCTCCCCGCCGGAGGTGAGTTTCGGGCTCCCGACGCGACACGTGGTGGTGCCCAGCGAGATCGGCGACCATCCCGCGTGGCTCGTGCCCGGCGCGGGAGACACCCGGGAGGGGCGGGGCAGCCGGTGGGCGGTCCTCGTGCACGGTCGCGGCGCCACCCGGCACGAGTGCCTGCGGGCGGTGCCGACGCTGCACCGGCTCGGGCTCACGACACTCGTGCCGACGTACCGCAACGACATCGAGGGACCACCCAGCCCCGACGGGCTGTACAACCTCGGCCTGTCGGAATGGCGAGACACCGAGGCGGCGATGTCGTTCGCGATGTCGCAGGGCGCGACCGACATCGTGCTCGTGGGTTGGTCGATGGGGGGCGCGATCGTGCTGCAGACCCTCGATCTGTCTCCGCTGGCCCGGCACGTGAGCCTGGCCGTGCTCGACTCCCCGGTCATCGACTGGGCCGACGTCATCGCCCACCATGCGCGGCTGCGCCGTGTGCCGCCCCCACTCGCGCAACTGGCGCAGGGGCTCATCGGCGCCCGTTGGTCGCGCCGGCTCGTCGGGGTGCACGAGCCACTCGACGTGGCCCGCACGGACTGGCCGCACCGCGCCGACGAACTGCGTCACCGCATCCTGCTGTTGCATTCGGCCGACGACGAATTCGTGCCCGTCGGGCCGTCGCGAGAACTCGCTCGTCGCCGCAAGGATCTCGTGCGCTACGAGGAATGGACGCAGGCGCGGCACGTCAAGGAGTGGAACGTCGACCCGCACCGATGGGAGCGGGTCGTCACCGACGAGATCACGCGCTGAACGCGGTTCGTCGAGTTCCTGAGGCGGTTGTCGAGGGCCGTCGCGGGTGAGAATCCGCACGTCGGGGGAGCGAACGCGACGTAGATCGGTCATCATGTGGCATGGCCAAGAAGTCAACGGAGACGACCGAGCGGGACGACCGGCGCGAGGATTCGGCCCCGAAGTCCGCGCCCGAGTCACAACAGCCCGGCCAGGAGCCGGGCACGCCCGCCGAGTCGGAG
>JBDIAM010000281.1:0-4840 GCA_039812445.1 Piscicoccus intestinalis
GGCCGCAGCGTCCGGCTCGGCCAAGCTGGCGCGCTCGGCCGCAGCGTCCGGCTCGGCCAAGCTGGCGCGCTCGGCCGCAGCGTCCGGCTCGGCCAAGCTGGCGCGCTCGGCCGGAGCGTCCGACTCGGCCAAGCTGGCGCGCCCGGCCGGAGCGTCCGACTCGGCCATGACGTCGGGCTCGGCCGTGACGTCGTACTCGGCAACGCTCGCTTCGACTTCGGCGCGCTCGTCTGCGTGGCGCTCGTCTGCGGCGCGCGCGTGGTGCTCGGGGAGCTCGTGGCGCTCGTGGCGCTCGTCGCGCTCGTCTCCAGCGTGCTCGTCCGAGACGACGGGGAGCGGCGCCGTCCGGGAGCCGGCGCCGACCGGCTCCGGGCGACCGATCGATTCGTCGGCGCGGTCCGCTGCGGAGATGTGCGCGCTCGGCTCGTCCTGCGCGATCGGCAGCGGCCTCGTCGAGGTCGTGACATGCGGCCGCGAGGACTCCGCCCGGTCGGCGGCGCTCACAGGGAGCGCCGCCGTGTCCTCCCCGTCTTCCCGCTCGGAGTCGTCTTCCTGCTCGGAGTCGGACACCGACTCCCGTCCAGGCTCAGCAGCACGCTCAGAATGAGGTTCGAGATCCGGCCCGGAATCAGGTTCGGAATCAGGTTCGGGCACCTCCGCCAGCGCCGGTTCCGATTCCGGTGCTGCTTCGGGCTGGTCACGTTCCGGGCTGCGATCCCGGTCGGAGTCGCCGCCCGGCTTCTCGTGTGCAGCGCCGTGCTCGCCGAGGCGCCGGGTGGGACCGCCCGCCTGATACAGCTCATCGGCGCCGGAGGGGCCGGGCTCGAAATCCACCGGGAGCCGGTCCACGGCCGTGCCGCTGCGATTGCCGCTGTGGCCCATCGAGACCAGGTCGTCGAGGCGGCGCAGTGCTTCGGTCGCCTGCGTCAGGTGCCGCCGATCGCCGAGTCGCCGGGCCGTCAACAGCTCCGTGAGGTACTCCAGCTCCGCCAACAGCCTGGCCCGATCGGCCAGGTGCGCGTCGGGAAGCTCGTACCGCGCCCCGGCGTACCCCTCGACGACCGTGTCCACCGCGTCCGACGGGCACTGGGCGAGCAACGCCGCCAGGTCCTGAGCCGGGTCGGCGATCTGCGCGCTCTCCCAACTCGTGATGCCGACCACCTGCGCGCTGGCGGTGTCCGCCGGGTCCGCGAAGCGCAGCAACACGTGGTCGTCCTGCAACCGTCCGTGCACCGGGGTCGGTGCGAACCGCCACCACGACACGTCGTCGAGCATCCGCTCCCAGCGCGCCAACAGGCCCGTCGGCACCAATCCCGTGGCAGCGCCACGGTCGACGTCCGACTGCCGCCGCCGCCGCAGGTCGTCGGCCTCGTAGGCCGGCACCCCCGCCTCCTCGAACAACCGCCGGTCCAGGTTGTGCACGGCGGCGATCGCGGCCGCGATGCGGGCCGTCAGCCCCGGTCCCGGCGGCAGCAACGTGAAGTCCACGCACCGGCCGGCGATCAGCGGGTACACGACCGCGCGCCGCCCGTCCCGCAGCGGCGCCACCCCGGTGATCTCCGGCACTGCGAACGGCAGCCGCCCGGTGAGCATCTCCGCCAGCGCGAACGACTCCTCCTGCTGCGCCGCGGCCACCGCGTCCGTCGGCACCCGCACCACCCAGCGACCGCCTTCGGCGCCCTCGACGAACCCCACCCGGAAGCGTTCCCCGACACGGTCGACCAGCTCCTCGACGAGATGCGGTCGCAATCCGGGCACGGCGGCATCCGCCAGCGCCGCGAGGGTCCAGGCCGAACGTGTCACCGCCCCACGGTATCCATGTCCCGCCCGCGCGCACGCTCACCGCGCGGGCGCGCCCCGCCCCGGCGAAGGGGCGGCGCGGCCGGTCCCGCCCCGCCGAGGCGCCGGCACCGCCGTTCGGATCCGTGTGGGAGTGTGACGCCTATGGTTCCCCAGCCGTGGACGGCCTACCTCGACCGCTGCGCCGACGAGCGGCTGCGCGACGGCCTCATCGCCGACCTGCTCGCCGACCCCGCCACCCGCGTCGTCGACTGGTCGACCGACGGGGCTCTCGTCGACGTCTCCGGCGGGAGCGCCCGCCTCGCCCTGCGACCCGGCTCCGCCTCTGCGCCCCTCGGCTCCGCACCCCCCGGGCTCGCGTTCTTCCTCGGTCGCGACGACACCGGCTCCGCCTGGGTCGCCGTCGTCACCGACCAACCCAGCGAACCCAGCGAACCCAGTCAACCGACCGGCGCAGCCGGCGCCGCGGAGCCCGCGCGGCTCGGGCTGCGCGACATCGGACACCGCCTTCCCGGCGTCGAACTCGAGGCCTACCTGACCACCCAGGCGCTCGCCGGGTGGCACCGCAACCACCCGTGCTGCCCGCGCTGCGGCGCGCCCACCGTCGCCACGCACGCCGGGTGGGTGCGTCGCTGCGAGGCCGACGGGTCCGAGCACTACCCGCGCTGCGACCCGGCCGTCATCATGGCCGTCACCGACCCCGACGACCGGCTCCTGCTCGCCCGCGCGCCCGCCTGGCCGCAGAACCGCCGATCGGTGCTCGCCGGTTTCGTCGAGCCGGGAGAGCGCCTCGAGATGGCCGTCGCCCGCGAGGTGGCCGAGGAGGTCGGCCTCGTCGTCTTCGACGTCGAGTACGCGGGCAGCCAGCCCTGGCCGTTCCCGGCCTCCCTCATGCTCGGGTTCACCGCGCGCACGGGCAGCGCGGACCTGCGCATCGACGACGGGGAGATCGCCGCCGCGGAGTGGTACACCCGCGAGCAGCTGCGCTCCGTCGTCGCCGACGGCTCCCTCGGTCTGCCCGGGCGGCTGTCGATCGCCCGCCGGCTCATCGAGGGTTGGTTCGGGGAGCCGTTGACCCCGCCGCGCGAAGTGCCGTTCCACCGTCCCGACGTCTCGCACCTCGACGGCCCCCCGAGCAGCGGACGCTGACCCGACCGACCCGACGTACGTTCCGCCGGAGACCGTACTGCGCCCCGGGGAGCCGCTCCGGCGGCCGAGCCGGTGGTGCGGCGCGTGCCGTTCGGCGGGGAAGCCGCGCCGTGCGAGCGTCGGCCCGGGGGGCTCTGAGAGGATCGCCGGTGATGGCCCAGCGACCCGACTCCCGCCCGTCCGGCGACCCAGCGCCCCTGCCGGGCTCGCCGACGGTGCCCGGCGCGCCCGGCGCGCCCGTCGAGCCGGTGGCGCCGGTCGCGCCCGTCGGACAGCGCACGACGAGCACGGCCGACCCCGACGCCCTGCTCGCCGCGCTGGACCCCGAGCAGCGCGTGGTGGCCGCGCAGCCGCTCGGCCCGATGTGCGTGCTCGCGGGCGCCGGAACCGGCAAGACGCGCGCGATCACGCACCGCATCGCGTACGGCGTCGCCGCCGGCATGCTCGTGCCGCAACGCGTGCTCGCCGTGACGTTCACGGCCCGGGCCGCCGGCGAGATGCGCACGCGGCTGCGCGAACTCGGCGCCCGCGGGGTGCAGGCCCGCACCTTCCACGCCGCCGCGCTGCGCCAGCTGCACTACTTCTGGCCCCAGGCCGTCGGGGGAGCCGCCCCGGAGGTCGCCGCGCACAAGGCGGCCCTCGTGGCCGAGGCCGGCGGGCGTTTGCAGCTGCGGCTCGATCGCGCCGCGATCCGCGACCTGGCGGCCGAACTCGAGTGGTCCAAGGTCGGCATGCTCACCCACGAGACCTATCCGGAGGCGGCCCGCGCGGCCCGGCGCGAACCGCCCGGCGTGGACGTCACCGCGATGGCCCGGCTCATCGCGGAGTACGAACAGGTCAAGGCGGAACGCGGCGTCATCGACTTCGAGGACGTGCTGCTGCTGCTCGTCGGCATCCTGCGCGAGCGCGGCGACATCGCCGCCCGCATCCGCGAGCAGTACCGCCATTTCGTCGTCGACGAGTACCAGGACGTCAATGCCGTGCAGCAGCGCCTGCTCGACCTGTGGGTCGGAGATCGCACAGACGTGTGTGTGGTCGGTGACCCGGCGCAGACCATCTACTCCTTTACCGGGGCATCCCCGCGTCACCTGCTCGACTTCCCACGCCGCCACCCCGGCTCCAGCACCGTGCGGCTCGTGCGCAACTACCGCTCCACCCCGCAGATCATCGGCCTGGCCAACACGGTCATCGCCACCCGCCGCGGCGCCCACGCCGGGGTCGAACTCAAGGCCGTCAACGCCGCTGGCCCGCAGCCCGAGCTGCGCCGCTACGACGACGACGACGCGGAGGCCGAGGGTACGGCCACCGCCATCCGCCGCCTGCTCTCCGACGGGGTGCCGCCGGCGGAGATCGCCGTGCTTTACCGCACCAACAGCCAGTCCGAGGCGATCGAATCGGCCCTCGCCGCCGCCGACATCCCCTACCTCGTGCGCGGCGGCGAGCGGTTCTTCGCCCGCCAGGAGGTGCGTCGCGGCGTCGTCCTCCTGCGGGGCGCGGCCCGCTCCGACGACGGGACCACGCCGCTGCCCCGGCTCGTCGGTGACGTGCTCACCGGCGCCGGCTGGACCCCGACCCCGCCGACCGGCCGCGGGGCGGTCCGCGAGCAGTGGGAGTCGCTCACCGCGCTCGTGCGGCTCGCCGAGGACCTGTGCCGCGTCAACCCGCAGGCCCGGCTCCGCGACTACATCGGCGAGATCGAGGAGCGGGCCGCGGCCGCCCACGCCCCCCGCGTCGACGGCGTCACCCTCGCCAGCCTGCACGCCGCCAAGGGCCTGGAGTGGGACGCGGTCTTCCTCGTCGGCGCGAGCGACGGCCTGCTGCCCATCTCGATGGCGCAGGGCGCCGCGCAGATCGAGGAGGAGCGCCGCCTGCTGTACGTCGGCCTCACCCG
>JBDIAM010000282.1:0-4840 GCA_039812445.1 Piscicoccus intestinalis
GGTGGTCGTCGGCGTCGGGGAGGGGGTGGCCGTCACCGCGGGGGCGTCGTCGCCGCGCATGACGAGGGCGACGCCCACGCCAGCCAGCAGCGCGCCCAGCACGAAGGTCACGAGCGGGACGATCCACCGCGCCCGCCCGCTGCGGGGCTCGCGGTAGATCGACTCTCGAGACGAGAATCTCCCGACCATCGTGCCTCCTGTCCGTCGTGGTGCCAGCGTAATGACGCCCCAGGCCCACCGCAGTGGCCGACGTCGACGGACTGCGCGCGAGCGCCTCGCAGCCACCCGCACCGAACACCCCGCGCGTCACCCGATCGAGGCGAGGAGCCCGGTTCGGATGGCCACGGGCGGCGCCGTACGCGACCATGTCAACACGTCGACCTGTCGGCGCCTCGGTCGACGCCGACGCCACCTGGCCACCGCCGGGCCCGCGGGCCTGCGGCGGGCACAACCGTCAGGAGCCAACGATGCACGACTACGACCTGCTCGTCGTGGGCAACGGCCCCGGCGGGCGACATGCCGCGATCACCGCCGCCCGGCGCGGGTGGCGGGTGGCGCTCATCGACCGGCGTGACCCGGCCACCCCCGATGCCGCCCGCGCCGCGATCCCCACCCGCATCCTTCGGGAGGCGGTGCTGTCGCTGGCCGGCCATCGGCGCGACGCCGGTGCCGCCGAGCCGCACCACAGCGCCCATCACGGTCCGCGACCCTCCCGCACCGACGGGTACGGCCGTCGGGAGCGCGGCCCGTCTCCGGAGCGCGCTGCCTCCGGCGCCGCCGCTGCGACCTACGGGCTCGCGCCACACGGCGGTTCCGCCCGCGACCTCGACGGCGCCGACCGCCAGCGCACCGAGGCGGACCGGGAGATCACCATCGACCAGCTGTCGGCTCGCACCCGCTACCTGCTGGGCCGCGAGGCGGAGGTGTTGCGTGACGCTTTGCTGCGCGCCCACGTCGAGATCCTCACCGGCACGGCCCACTTCGTCGACGAGCACACGTTGGAGATCGTCGGCGCCGATCACTACCGGGTCGGCGCCGAGCGGATCGTGCTGGCTCCGGGCACGACGCCGGCTCGCCCCCCGGGCGTGGAGTTCAGCGGAGACCGAGTCGTGGATTCCGACGGCCTGCTCGCGTTCGAGGGAGTGCCCGACTCGATGGTCGTCGTCGGTGCCGGCCTCGTCGGCATCGAGTACGCCTCGATCTTCGCCGCCCTGGGCACCCGCGTGCTCGTCGTCGAGCAGCGCACCGGCATGCTCGAGTTCTGCGACGGGCAGATCGTCGACGCCCTGCACACTCACCTGTGCGACCTCGGGGTCACGTTCCGGTTCACCGAGCGCGTGGAGTCGGTGCGGGTCAGCGAACACGGCACGGTGACGCACCTGGCCAGCGGCCGTCGGATCCCCGCGCAGACCGTGCTCTACTCGGCCGGTCGGCAGGGCGCGACCTCGCGGCTGCGGCTGGAGAACGCGGGACTGAGCACCGACAACCGCGGCCGCATCGCCGTCGACGAGCACTTCCGCACGAGCGTGCCGCACATCTACGCGGTCGGTGACGTCACCGGATTCCCCACGCTGACGGCCGCCGCGATGGAGCAGGGCCGCCGCGCGGCGCACCACGCCATGGGGTCGCCGACGCGCGCCATGCCGCCGCTGACGCCGATCGTCGTGCACACCATCCCGCAGATCTCCTACGTCGGCGCCACCCAGGCCGAGCTGACCGGCTCCGGGGTGCGGCACGTGGTCGGGCTGGCGCGGCAGCGTGACCTGGCGCGCGGGCAGATCACCGGCGACGCCGACGGGCTGCTCAAGCTGATCGTCGAGGCGCGCACCCGCCGCCTGCTCGGCGTGCACGTGTTCGGATCCGGGGCCGCCGACCTCGTGCACATCGGGCAGGCCGTCATGGGCTGCGAGGGGACCGTCGACTTCCTCGCCGACGCGGTCTTCAACCACCCCACGCTGTCGGAGGGGTACAAGGTGGCCGCCCTCGACGCCGCGGATCGGCTGATCCCCCACTCGCCGCAGCGACGCTGACCCGCCGTAAGCCGCACGGACGGACCCGCGCCCCCGGGCTCCGTCCCAATACTCCTGTGAGGTCGGTGAACACGAGGGACCGTTGACCCCCTTTTGCGAGGGCGCCAGGACTAGTGTGCCGAAAGTCATATCGCCCGACGACGGGAGCGCACGGTGACCACAGAGGTTGAGCCCGAGCAGGGGAAAGCCGTTCGCGAGACGAGACTCCTGTATCCGGGCATGGGTCTGCTGTTCGTGGCGATCACGTGCTGCTTCCTCATCTGGGGTGTGGCCGCCGACCTGACGACCCCGATGGTCGCGGGCTTCCGGCGCATCTTCGACATGAGCACGTTCCAGGCCTCGCTCGTGCAGCTGGCGTACTACGGCGCCTACTTCCTGCTCGCGATCCCGGCCTCGCTCATCAACGCGCGGTTCGGCTACAAGGCCGGGCTGACGGTCGGGCTCGGCCTGGCGGCGCTCGGCTCGTTCGCGTTCTACCCGGCGAGCCAGATCATGACGTACGGCGCCTTCCTCGCGGCGCTGTTCGCCATCGCCGCGGGCTGCTCGATCCTGGAGACCTCGGCCAACCCGTACGTCATCTCCCTGGGCCCGGAAGAGACCGGCACCCGCCGCCTGAACTTCGCGCAGGCCTTCAACCCGGTCGGCACCAACCTCGGCGTGTTGCTCGCGGCCGTGTTCATCCTGCCCAAGCTCGACGCCGAGGTGAACGCCAGCGCGATGTCGGCCGAGCAGCTGCGGCAGGTGCGGGCCGACCAGCTCACCGCCGTCATGGGCCCGTACATCGGGCTCGGCGTCGCGCTCGTCGCGATCCTCATCATCATCGCCGTCGTCAAGGAGCCCGAGATCCGCGAGGAGTTTCCCGACGCGGGCGACACCTCGTCGGCGGGTGCCGTGGTCGGGCAGCTGTGGCGCAACCGGCACTACCGCTACGGGGTCATCGCGCAGTTCTTCAACGTCGCCGCCCAGGTGTGCACGTGGACGTACATCATCCAGTACACCCAGCAGGCCATCAACGGCTCGCTCCAGCTCGGCGGCTACCTGCTGCAGGTCAGCCTGCTGGTCTTCCTCGTCTCGCGGTTCATCATGACGTGGGTCATCGGCAAGGTGCGGGCCACGATCGTGCTGCTCGTGCTCGGCGCGCTGGCCGTCGCGCTGTGCCTGTTCGCGATGGTCTCGCCGAACATGGCCGGTGTCGCCGCGGTCGTCGGGCTCTCGTTCTGCCTGTCGCTGATGTTCCCGACGATCTACGGCGTGGCGCTCAAGGGCCTGGGCCCGGCCACGAAGTTCGGTGCCGCCGGGCTCGTCATGGCGATCGTCGGCGGCGCGATCATGCCGCTCGTGCAGGGCCGGGTGCTGGACAGCACCAGCCCGGCGATCTCCTTCATCGTGCCGGCGGTCTGCTACGGGGTCGTCACCTGCTACGCCCTGTTCGACCTCAAGGCCAAGCGCCAGCCGATCGGTGGCCACCCGGCCGCCGCCCCCGCCGAGTGATCAACGAGTGAGGAACTGGTGAAGAACGTCGTGAACACGACACGCCGAACCGTCGCCCTGGCCGCCGCGGCCCTGACCGCCTCGGCGCTCGCCCTCACCGCGTGTTCCAGCGGCAGCCCCGCCTCCGCGCCGCAGGCCGACCAGGCCAGCGACTCCCTCGAGGTCATGTCGTGGTGGACCTCCGGCTCCGAGCACGCCGCGTTGCAGGTGCTGTACAACGCGGTCACGGCCGCGCACTCCAACGTGACGATCACCGACGGCACGGTGGCCGGCGGGGCCGGCGCGAATGTTGCGGTCGCGCTGGCCAACCGACTGCAGGCCGGCGACCCGCCGGATGTGTGGCAGACGTTCGTCGGCGCCCCGACGAAGGCCTACGCCAACGCCGGCCAGACCGCCGACGTCTCCTCGGTGTACTCCCAGACCGGCCTGGGGTCGGCGCTACCGCAGAACGTCCTCGACGCGGTCACGGTCAACGGCAAGCAGTACGGCGTGCCGACCGGGGCGCACCGCGGCAACGTGCTGTGGTTCAGCACCGCCGCGCTGCAGAAGGCCGGCATCACCCCACCCGGGGCGGGCTACACCTTCGACACCTTCCTGACCGACCTCGGCAAGGCCAAGTCGGCCGGCGTCGTGCCGCTGTGCCTGGGCGCCAAGGACAACTTCACCTCGGTGGAGCTGTTCGAGAACAACCTGCTCTCCGTCGTCGGCGAGCAGGGGTGGACCGACATCGGCAACGACCGGTTCGACTGGAACGGGCAGCAGGCGGGCACCGCCTTGCAGCGGTTCGGGCAGGTGCTCGATTACGCCGACCCCGAGTCCGGCGCCCTGACCTGGGACGCGGCGGCCCAGAAGCTGGCTCAGGGGCAGTGCGCGTTCGCGTCGATGAACGACTCGTTCGACGGCGAGTTGCTCGCCGCCGGCGCCCGCGACGGCACCGACTTCGGCGCCGTGCCCTACCCCGGCACCGAGGGCGTGTTCACCGCGGTCATCGACACCTTCGTGCTCAGTTCGGCGACGACCAACGGGCAGAACGGGCTCGCGTTCCTCACCGCGGCCGCCGACCCCACGACGACCCTGGAGTTCAACCGCATCAAGGGCTCGGTGCCGGTGCGCACCGACGTCGACGTCGCCTCGCTCTCGGGCTACCAGCAGCAGGCCGCGCAGGCGCTGCGCTCCCGGACCGTGCTCATGTCGATCGCCCACGGCGAACTCGGCGGGAGCCGGTTCCAGGAGGGCGTCTACGACGGCGTCGCCGCCTACAAGACGAGCCGCGACCAGCGCTCGTTCGTCTCGGCGCTGGAGACGGCGGTGGCGGGCAC
>JBDIAM010000283.1:0-4837 GCA_039812445.1 Piscicoccus intestinalis
CGCACCGAGATCGAGGAGGCGGGCCTGGCGGGGGACCGGCGCAAGAAGCGCCCCGTGCACGTCGTCGCCGGCGACGAGACCCCCGAGACGACGCGCGCGAACATCTTCCTGGCCGCCGAGCCGGAGGCGCTGACCGCGCTCGTCGGCAGCAGCGTGCGCGTCGGCACCGCCGTGCTGTACGTCAGCGAGAAGCCGACGGGCTGCCCCGGCGTGTATGCGGTCGTCGCCGAGCCGGGCGCGGTGGCCGTCGGCGACCGTCTCCGCCCGACCCCGCCGGCCGACTGACCTGCGTACTATCCGGCCGAAGGCTGCCCTTTCGGTCGAGGGCTCGTGCTGGAACCCTAGCCCTCGGCCGAAAGGGCAGCCTTCGGCCAGTTGGGCGGGGGAGCCGGGGTTCGGCCAGGGGGCGGAGGAGCCGGGGTTGGGACTGGTTGGAGGGTGTCGGGGCGGGGGCGCGGCGGCGGATACCATCGGGGGCGGGCCGAATGCACGGCCCCCATCTGTGTCGGAGCAGGCTCGCCCGAGGCCACCCGGCAAGGAGAACTCGACCGATTGGAGCCCGCCGTGTCCGCCCAGATCACCGTCACCGTCGCCGGAGAGCAGCGATCGGTCGCGGCGGGCACGACGGCCGCCGACCTGTTCGCCGACGACAAGCGCGTCGTCGTGGCCCGGGTCGACGGCGAACTCGTCGACCTGGCCCGCGAACTCGCCGACGGGGAGAGCGTGCAGGGCGTCGACATCGACTCCCCGGACGGCCTGGCGGTGCTGCGCCACTCGTGCGCCCACGTCGCGGCCCAGGCCGTGCAGCAGCTGCACCCCGAGGCCAAGCTCGGCATCGGCCCGCCGATCACCGACGGCTGGTACTACGACTTCGAGCTCGCCGAGCCGTTCACCCCCGACAGCTTCAAGGCCCTCGAGAAGGCGATGCTCAAGATCGTCAACGAGGGCCAGACCTTCCGCCGCCGCGTCGTCTCCGAGGGCGAGGCCCTCGAGGAGCTGGCCGGCGAGCCGTTCAAGTGCGAGCTCATCGGTCTCAAGGGCGGGCTCAGCCACGACGACAAGGAAGCCGGCGCGGGCGTCGAGGTCGGAGCCGGTGAGCTGACGATCTACGACAACGTGCGCCGAGACGGGTCGGTCGCGTGGGGCGACCTGTGCCGCGGCCCGCACATCCCGACCACCAAGCTGCTCGGCAACGCGTTCAAGCTCATGCGTAGCTCCGCGGCCTACTGGCGCGGCGACCAGAAGAACCCGCAGCTGCAGCGCCTCTACGGCACAGCGTGGCCGAACAAGGACGAGCTGCGCGCCTACCTGGACCGGCTCGCCGAGGCCGAGAAGCGCGACCACCGCAAGCTCGGCACCGAGCTCGACCTGTACTCCTTCCCCGACGAGCTCGGCTCCGGCCTGCCCGTCTTCCACCCCAAGGGCGGGGTCATCAAGCGGGAGATGGAGGACTACGTGCGGCGCCGGCACATCGAGGAGGGCTTCGACTACGTCGGCACCCCGCACATCTCCAAGGACGGGCTGTTCCACACCTCCGGGCACCTGCCGTACTACGCCGACACGATGTTCCCGCCGCTGCACGTCGACGAGGAACGCAACGCCGCCGGCGAGATCACCCGCGCCGGGCAGGAGTACCGCCTCAAGGCGATGAACTGCCCGATGCACAACCTCATCTACCGCAGCCGCGGCCGCTCGTACCGCGAGCTGCCGATGCGGCTGTTCGAGTTCGGCTCGGTGTACCGGTACGAGAAGTCCGGTGTCATCCACGGCCTGACCCGGCTGCGCGGGTTCACCCAGGACGACAGCCACTCCTACGTCATGCCCGAGCAGGCCGGCGACGAGATCAAGCACCTGCTGAACTTCGTGCTCAGCCTGCTGCGCGACTTCGGGCTCGACGACTTCTACCTCGAGCTGAGCACCCGCGACCCCGACTCCGACAAGTTCATCGGCTCGCAGGAGGACTGGGACGAGGCCACCCGCATCCTCGAGGAGGCGTGCACCTCGACCGGCCTGGAGCTCGTGCCCGACCCGGGCGGCGCGGCCTACTACGGCCCGAAGGTCAGCGTGCAGGCCCGCGACGCGATCGGCCGGTCCTGGCAGATGAGCACGATCCAGTACGACTTCAACCAGCCGGAGCGCTTCGAGCTGGAGTTCCAGGCGCCCGACGGCTCCCGGCAGCGGCCGGTCATGATCCACTCGGCGAAGTTCGGCTCGATCGAGCGGTTCATGGGCGTGCTCGTCGAGCACTACGCCGGCGCGTTCCCGGTGTGGCTGGCTCCGGTGCAGGTCACGTGCATCCCGGTCGCCGACGAGTACCGCGAGTACCTCGAGGACGTCGCCGCGAGCCTGCGGGCCGCCGGGGTGCGCGTCGAGGTCGACGGCTCCGACGACCGCTTCCCCAAGAAGATCCGCACCGCGAGCAAGTCGAAGGTGCCGTACGTGCTCATCGCCGGGGAGGACGACCGGTCCGCGGGGGCGGTCAGCTTCCGCTACCGCGACGGCAGCCAGCGCAACGGCGTGCCGATCGAGGAGGCCCTCGAGGAGATCACCGCGGCGATCCGCACCAAGGCGCAGGTGACCACCGCGCCCGGCGAGTGACCCGCCTGCGCGTCGGGCGCGAGGCCGCGGCGTGATCCTCGTCGTCGGCCTCGCGCTCGCCTCGACGCTGTGCGCCGCCGGCTCGACGGTGCTCAAGCACGTCAGCGCCAACCGCCCGGTGCGCACGGTGTTCGGCGGCCGGCTGCCGCACCTGCTGGAGCAGATGCTCGGGCACCCGCTGTTCCTCATGGCGATGGTCGTCGACGCCGGCGCGGTCGGCTTCCAGGTGCTCGCGCTGCGCTACGGCACCCTCTCGACCGTGCAGCCGATCCTCACGCTCGCGCTCGTCGTCAGCCTGGTGCTCAACCACGCGGTCGCCCGCACCCGCATGACCCGCGCCGAACTCGGCTGGGCGGCAACGCTCGTCGTCGGGCTCGTGCTGTTCCTCGTCGCGTCCGGGGCCACCCACCCCGACGGCGGACTGGAGGCGGGCCGGCGCGACATCGGGATCGCGCTCGCCGGGGCCGCGCTCGCCGCGATGGCGGTGGGGCTCGTGGCCACCCGCCGCGCCCGGGTCACGGTTCGCGCCCGCACGCTGGCCGCCGGGGTCGCCGCGATCTACGCCTCGACGGCCGCGCTCATCACCTCGTGCACCCGCATCTACGGCCGCGAGGGCGCGGCCGAACTGTTCGTCTCGTGGCAGCTGTGGGTGCTGCTCGTCGTCGCCGCGGCGGGGCTCGTGCTCAACCAGCACGTGTTCGCGATGGCGCCGCTGCACGTCGTGCTGCCGGTCATCGCCTCCCTCGACCCGCTGTTCAGCATCGTCGTGGGCCGCACGGTCTTCGACGAGCGGCTGCACGCGACGCCCGCCGAGGTCGTGCTGGAGGTCGTGGGGTTGACGTTGCTGCTGCTCGGCGTGATCCGGCTGAGCCGCTCCAAACCGGTGCTGCCGGAGACGGTCGCCCCCGGGCGAGCCCCCGCGTGAGTCGTCGTCGTCACGTCGTGACGAGCGGCTCCGCGAGCAGCACCGGGATCTCCCGGTCGGTCTTGGTCTGGTAGTCGGCGTAGGGCGGGAAGGCGGCCACGCAGCGCTCCCACCACTGGGCCCGCTCGTCGCCGGAGAGCTCGCGTACGACGTAGCCCTTCGTCGTCGTGCCGTCCTGCAGATCGACCCGCGGGTTGGCGAGCATCGAGTAGTACCAGGCGGGGTGCTTGGGGTCGCCGCCCTTGGAGGCGACCGCGGCGTAACTCGTGCCGTCGGTGACGCGCATGAGCGGCACCCGCCGCAGCAGCCCGGAGCGCTTGCCCTGCACCGTGTACACGACGACGCGCCTGCCCTGCACGTCGGCGGCCTCGGTGGTTCCGGCGGCGTCGATGGCGGCGAGCTGGTCGGCCACCCAGCCGGTCACCGGCTCGGCGAATTCTCCCGTCAGCGGAGCGGTCTCATGGTTCGTCACGGCGTCAGCCCAACACGTCGCGCGCCGCGCTGTCCAGTCGGCCCGCACCCTCGTCCTAGGATCGGGTCATGACTGGGGAGCCCGGGGAGAACACCGCACGGGCCGGCGGGCCGCGCGACGGCCGGGAGAGCACGCCGGGCGCCGACGGCCAGGAGGGCCGAGCCGGCCGGAAGGGCCGAGCCGACGGAGCCGACCGAGCCGGTCGAGCCGGTCGAGACGACCGAGCCGGTCGAGCCGGTCGGGACGGCCACGACGGTCTGCGGATCGAGGACGTCGGCGACTTCGCCGGGGTCGACGACGGCTTCGAACGCCTGTGGACCCCGCACCGCATGGCCTACGTGCGCGGCGAGCGACCCGACCCCAACCCGGGCGGCGGCTGCCCGTTCTGCGCCGCGCCCGGCAAATCCGACGCCGAGGGACTCATCGTGCACCGCGGGCAGCTGTGCTTCGTCGTCATGAACCTGTTTCCCTATAACCCGGGGCACCTGCTCGTCTGCCCCTACCGGCACGTGCCGCTCTACCTCGACCTCACCGACGCGGAGACGCAGGAGTTCACCGCGTTGACGAAGGCCGCGCTCATCGCGCTGCGCGAGGCCAGCAACCCGATGGGCTTCAACATCGGCATGAACCAGGGCGCCGTCGCCGGAGCCGGGGTGGCCGCCCACCTGCACCAGCACGTCGTGCCCCGCTGGGGCGGCGACGCGAACTTCCTGCCGATCATCGGGCAGACCAAGGCGCTGCCCGTGCTGTTGGAGGACGCCCGGCTCCAGCTCGTCGAGAACTGGCCGGTCTGAGCCGGCTCGATCGGCCGACCCGGCTGCACCGGCCGACCCGGCTGCGCC
>JBDIAM010000284.1:0-4767 GCA_039812445.1 Piscicoccus intestinalis
TACAACCAGGTCACCGAACTCACAACTCGAATCCGGTCGCAGTCCAGCGGGTCCTGACCCACATCCCCAGCCCCTGTGGATTTCCCCATTGGGGCCCACAATCCCTGCCCGGCCACCGGTTTTCGTCAACGAACGGTCACGCCCCGGTCGAGATATCCCCAGGTCGTCAACAGCTCGGACGCGGTCGGGCGTCCGAGTCACTGACACCCCCTGACGCTGTTGCGACGCAGGTCACACGTTTGTGGCGGCCGTTCAACAGTGCTTCCCGGAGATTGTTCAAGACGTTTGTCCACAACGGAATCCACAGGTGTGGACCGTCGGCGCTCAGAGCCGGCGCGATCGCGCTCACAAGTCTCTGACGTGCAACGATGACTCCACAGGTGGGGATAACCCTGTGGACAACGGCTGTCGGGGTCTGTCGGGGCACGGTTGTGGATCATCGGTGGACAGCCGGTGTACGACGGGCCCGGCACTGTTGACGGCATGTGGAGCCGGCTGCAGGAGGGTGTGGGCACGACCGCGTCGTCCACACCGTCGCTGCGTCCTCCACGCCCTGCCCACCGCCGCATCCACACCCCGAATTCGGCATTTGACCTGCGGAGACGATGCTCCTCCACACAATCCACAGCACCGATGAACCCGATGAGAGAACTCCAAGAAGAGAATCCACACCGGGTACTGCAGGGGATGCGGCACCCGAACCGACCCCTCGGTCTCGACCGACTCCGACGGCCGCCATGCCACAGCCACCGACGCTGAACACATCGGCACGCCGCCGACGAACGTAAAGAGTTCCTCCCCAAGCGAGTTGCCATCCCACGTTCGGGCGTTATGCCCGAATGAGGCCCCGACGGGAGTCGCTCGTTCACACACGCCGCCGCCTCGCGGAGTCGGACCGTCGATCGAGGTGGCCCTGAGGTTAGAGTCGGGGTGCGCGTGCGGCGGCCTGCCGGTGGGCCTTTCGTGGCCGTCGGCACCGGTGCCGCCAGCGCGCGGTGGATCGCGTCGTGCTGCGAGAAGGAGTGCCGGAGTGAAGTTTCGAGTGGAGCGGGACGTTCTCGCCGAGGCCGTGACGTGGGCCGCGCGGGGGCTGCCCAGCCGTCCCCCGGTGCCTGTGCTCGCCGGCATCCTCATCGAGGCCGATGAACAGGGCACGCTCACGCTGTCGGCATTCGACTACGAGGTCTCGGCGAGGATCACCGTCGCGGCCGACGTCGCCGAGGGCGGCACGGTGCTCGTGCACGGCAAGCTGCTGGCGGACATCTCCCGCAACCTTCCGGGCAAGCCGGTCGACGTCGGCACCGACGGCAACAAGGTGACGGTCACCTGCGGCTCGAGCCGGTTCAGCCTCCTGCAGATGCCCAGCGACGAGTACCCGACGCTGCCGGTCAGCCCCGAACCGAGCGGCAGCATCGCCGGCGACGTGTTCACCCAGGCCGTGGCGCAGGTCAGCGTGGCCGCCGACCGCAGCGACACCCTGCCGATCCTCACCGGGGTGCGCATCGAGATCGACGGGTCGACGATGACGATGCTCGCGACCGACCGCTACCGCCTCGCGCTGCGCGAACTGACCTGGGATCCCTCGGGTTCGGAGGACGGGCTGACGGTGCTCGTGCCGGCCCGTACCCTCTCGGAGACGGCTCGCGCGCTCGGTCCGTCGGGCACCGTGCAGCTGGCGCTCGGTCAGGCCGCCGGCGGAGACGGGCTGGTCGGCTTCGAGGCCGGGCAGCGCCGCACGACGACGCGCCTGCTCGACGGCGACTACCCCAAGGTCTCCTCGATCTTCCCCACGAGCGTCGACACCGAAGCGGTCGTCGAGACGGCGCTGCTCGTCGAGGCCGTCAAGCGCGTCGCGCTCGTCGCCGAGCGGAACACCCCGGTGCGGCTGCGGTTCACCGACGGCCAGGTGGGCATCGACGCCGGCACCGGCGACGACGCCCAGGCGAGCGAGGCCGTCGAGTGCGTGCTGCACGGCCCCGAGATCGAGATCGCGTTCAACCCGCATTACCTGCTCGACGGCCTCGGGGTCGTCGGCACCCAGTTCTCCCGGCTGTCGTTCACCCAGCCCAGCCGCCCCGCGGTGCTGACGGGGCAGGCCGCGGCTGACGCGGACGCCGACACGTCCTACCGTTATGTCCTGATGCCCGTGCGGTTCGCCAGTTGATCGCACGGGCGCCGACCGACCCGCCCCGAGGGGGGCACGACTCCACCCGTCCGCAGGGAAAGGGCGCACCATGCAGCTCGGATTGATCGGCCTGGGCAAGATGGGCAAGAACATGCGCGAGCGCATCCGGCGCGCGGGCATCGAGGTCGTCGGCTACGACCGCAACCCCGAGGTCAGTGACGTGGCCTCACTAGAGGAGCTCGTGCAGCGGCTGGCCGCGCCGCGGATCGTGTGGGTGATGGTGCCGCACGGCGACCCGACCCGGCAGACGATCGAGGAGCTCAAGGGCCTGCTCGACGAGGGTGACCTCGTCATCGACGGCGGCAATTCGTACTACAAGGACGACGCGGTGAACGCCGCGTCGCTGGCCGAGCGCGGCATCCACTACGCCGACTGCGGGGTCTCCGGCGGCATCTGGGGGCTGGAGAACGGGTACGGCCTCATGGCTGGCGGCGCCACCGAGGACATCGAGCGCGCCATGCCGGTCTTCGACGCGCTGCGCCCCGAGGGCCCGCGCGACGAGGGCTTCGCGCACTCGGGCGAGGTCGGCGCCGGGCACTACGCGAAGATGGTGCACAACGGCATCGAGTACGGCCTCATGCACGCCTACGCCGAGGGCTGGGAGCTGCTGGAGGCCAAGGACATCGTCACCGACGTGCACGGGTCGTTCAAGGCGTGGAGCCGCGGCACCGTGGTGCGGTCCTGGCTGCTCGACCTCATGGTCAAGGCGCTCGAGGAGACGCCGCACCTGGAGGGTGTCAGCGAGTTCACCACCGACTCCGGTGAGGGCCGCTGGACGCTCATGGAAGGCATCGACAACGCGGTGCCGATGCCGGTGCTCGCGGCCGCGCTGTTCGCCCGGTTCACCTCGCGTCAGGAGAACTCGCCGCAGATGCAGGCGGTCGCCGCGCTGCGGGGGCAGTTCGGCGGGCACGCGGTGCAGATGCTCGACGACAAGTCCGACGTCAGCCCGGCCGCCGAGCCCAAGCACGAGGCGGGCAGCGGCGTGGCCTCGGGCAACGCCGACGACTCCAAGACCCGGCTCGACGAGCGGCCCGGGCCGGCCGACGCCGACGAGGCGGGCCCGTCGTCGGGGTCGGGGCGCACGCAGGGCGGTGACGGGCCGACCTCCGGCAGCGGCTCGGCCCGCTGACCCGGGCCGCACCGCGGCATCGCGCCTCGTCAGCGATCGGGTGCGGGAGGTCGGGGTGCGAGATCTCGGTCGAGCGGGCACGAGGAACGGGTGAGGGTCGGTGTATCTGCGACACGTGAGCCTGGCCGACTTCCGCAGCTATCCCAGCGCGGAGGTCGCGCTGGGGCCGGGTGTGACGACCCTCATCGGGCGCAACGGCGAGGGGAAGACGAACCTCGTCGAGGCCGTCGGTTACCTCGCCACGCTCGGCTCGCACCGGGTGGCGCAGGACGCCCCGCTCGTGCGGTTTGGCGCCGACCAGGCCATCGTGCGGGGCGCGATCGTGCGGGCGGGCCGCGAGACGCTGCTCGAACTGTCGATCGCACCGGGCCGCGCGAACAAGGCCCGGCTCGGGCGCTCCCCCGTGACCCGGCCGCGCGACGTGCTCGGCACCGTGCGCACCGTGCTGTTCGCGCCCGAGGACCTCGCCCTCGTCAAGGGCGACCCCGAGCAGCGCCGCAGATTTCTCGACGACCTGCTCGTCGCGCGCCAACCCCGTTGGGCCGCAGTACGTTCCGACTACGACCGGATCGTGCGGCAGCGCAACGCCCTGCTCCGCACGGCCTCCACGGCGCTCGGCGCCCGGGGCTCGCGGGGTTCGCGCGGCCGGCGGGCCTCGGGTCGGGCCGCTCCCGGCGCCGACGCCCAGGCGGAGTCGGAGGCGGCGCTGCACACCCTCGACGTGTGGGACGACCAGCTCGCCGGTGTCGGGGCGCAGCTGCTGTACGCCCGGCTGCGGCTGCTGCGTGACCTGCGGCCGCTGCTCGCGCAGGCGTACGACACGGTCAGCGACTCCGCCTCCGACGCGCGGGCGGTGTACCGCTCGAGCCTCGGGGAGGCGGAGGCCGCGGCGCTCGCGGCCGGAGAGGTGCCCGAGCCCGAGGCGCTGCGCGAGGCGATGCTGCGTCGGCTGTCGGAGGTGCGCTCGCAGGACGTGGAGCGCGGAGTCGGGCAGGTGGGCCTGCACCGCGACGACGTCGTTCTCTCGCTCGCCGAGATGCCCGCGAAAGGCTATGCCTCGCATGGGGAATCGTGGTCTTTCGCGTTGGGTTTGCGGCTGGCTGCGTTCCGGTTGCTGCGCCGTGATCTCGGGGACGACCCGGTGCTCGTGCTCGACGACGTCTTCGCCGAACTCGACAGCGGCCGGCGCGAGCGCCTCGCCGCCGACATCGCCGACTGCGAGCAGGTGCTCATCACCGCCGCCGTGCCGCAGGACGTGCCCGCCTCGCTGAGCGGTGCCCGCCTGCGCGTGCGCAAGGGCAGCGTCGAGCCTGAGCCCGAGTCCGAGCCCGAGCCTGAGTTCGAGCCCGAGTCTGAGTCGGATGCCGAGCCTGAGCGTGTGCCTGAGTCGGAGGCGGAGAGGTGCGCGATGGCAAGGCGTGAGCCCCCAAGAGGTGGACCCGCCTCCCCC
>JBDIAM010000285.1:0-4767 GCA_039812445.1 Piscicoccus intestinalis
GGGTCGCGGGTGAACGCGACGCCGGTGCCGGACTTGTCGCCGAGGTTGCCGAAGACCATCGTGCAGACGTTGACGGCCGTACCCAGCTCGGCGGGGATGTTCTCGCGCTTGCGGTAGAGGATCGCCCGCTCGCTGTTCCAGGAGTTGAAGACGGCGCGCACCGCGGCGAGCAGCTGCTCGCGGGGCTCCTGCGGGAAGTCGTTGCCCGTCTCGTTCTTGATGATGCCCTTGAACTTCTCGACGATCTCCTTGAGGTGATCGACGGTGAGTTCGGTGTCGCTGGAGGCGCCGGCGTCGCGCTTGGCCTCGTCCATGACGTCTTCGAACAGGTCGCCCTCGAGGCCGAGCACGGTCTTGCCGAACATCTGCAGCAGGCGGCGGTAGGAGTCGTACGCGAAGCGCGGGTTGCCGGACTGCTTGGCCAGGCCGTCGACCGAGGTGTCGTTGAGGCCGATGTTGAGCACCGTCTCCATCATGCCGGGCATCGAGAACTTGGCGCCGGAGCGCACGGATAGCAACAGCGGGTCGTCGCCGCCGCCGAGCGTCTTGCCGGCCGCCTGCTCCAGGGCCGTGACGTGCTCGTCGATCTCGCCGGCCAGCGACTCGGGCTCCTGGCCGGTGGTCAGGTACTCGCGACACGCATCGGTCGTAATGGTGAACGTCGGCGGCACCGGGATGCCCATATTGTGCATTTCAGCAAGGTTCGCCCCCTTGCCGCCTAATAGGTCTTTGAGGTCCTTGTTGCCCTCTGACAGGTCATAGACATAGGCCGACATGCGGGTCCCTTCCCAACTGAGCGTCCTCTTCGACGGCACGAGCGTAGGCAGTCACACTATTGGCGCCCGGGGCCCTAGGTCCTCAGTTCCGGGGAACCCGAGGCATCGCTCGTCACGGGCCGTAGAGGCCGTTCCGCGCCAGCGGCCCGATGAGTTCGCGCTCCTCGTAGGCGAGGTGGCTGAGCAGGGTGTCGGAGAGCAGATCGACCTGGGCATCGAGGTCGGTGAGCAACGCGTCGCCCGCCCGGCCGTAGCCGTCGCCCTCGACGATCGCGACCAGCGCGCGGTCGAGGCGATCGAGCACCTCGGCGATGACGTGGTGTTCGGTCTCGAGCCGGTCCAGCACCGGCCCGAGCGCCGGCTCGGCGCGGCGCAGATGGGGGAAGACGCTGCGGTCCTCGAGCGTGTGGTGCGAGGTGACGACGCGGCAGTAGCTCTCGCAGAACGCCCCCAGCGTCCAGTTGTTCTGCCGCATCGCCATCGTGTTGATGATCGAGCGGGCGCGCCCGACCTGCAGGTGCCCGGCCCGCACCTGGGCGACGATGTCGCGCACCCGCTCGAGCTCGGCGCGCAGCTGGTCGTGGATCGCGATGAGGTGACGCGCGTCGGCCAACTGGGAGTCGGTGTAGCCCAAGTAGTCGCTCTCCCCCAGGCTCGGGCGGCTCGGTTCGTCCCAGTCGAGGGGCCCCGTGCGGCGGGTGCCGTCATCGGGAGTCGGCCGGATCCGCGGCGCGGACGTGGGGGTCGAGGGCCGCTCGAGCGGCGACGGCGCCGGCGCGGACTCCGGTGCGGCGGGCTCCCGGTGCGCGGAGACGGGCGGCGCGGCGGTGGGTTCGTCGGACCGGCCGCCGCCCGCGGCGGCCCGGGCGCGGTGTGCCGCCACGAGTTCGCGCACCGCCGGGGCGACCTCGTGAGCGAAGGTCTCGAGGGTGACGGGGTCGTCGGTGCCGAGGATGTACGTCGACATGCCCTCATCGACGGTCAGCTCGGCCAGCTGCTCGGCCCACTCGGCCGGCCGCCCGCGCAGGAACCCGCCACCTCGACCGAACGAGCCGAAGACGTTGTAGATGCGCCGGATGCTCCCCGGGTCACGCCCGTGGGCCGCGGCCGCCTCGTCGATGCGCGCGTTGAGAGCGGGCAGCGCGGGCGGGTCGGCATACCCCATGCTCGGCACCCAGGCGTCGGCCAGGCGCGCGACGAGCCGCAGCATCCGCGGCTTGTAGGCACCGACCCACACGGGCACGGAGGCGACCGGCGGTCCCGCCCGAAAACCCTTCGTGCGGTAGTGCGCACCCTCGTGGTCGACGCGGCCGCCGGCCCAGCACGCGCGCATGAGCCCGATGGCCTCGGCGAGCGCGTCGACCGCCTCGCCGGGGGTGCGGCGCGGGCCGCCGGCCGCCTCGATCGCGTCCCAGAAGGCACCGGCACCGAGGCCGAGCTCGACCCGGCCCTCGGTCAACACCGACAGGGTCGCCGCCGACTTGGCGAGCACCACCGGCTCCCGCAGCGGCAGGTTCGCCACGTTCGGCGCGAGCCGGATCGTCGAGGTGCGCGCCCCGAGGTAGCTGAGCAGGGTCCACGTGTCGAGGTGCGCGGCCTGGTACGGGTGGTCCTGGATCGACACCAGATCCAGGCCGGCGGCCTCCGCGACCCAGACGAGGTCGAGGAGGGCCCGGGAGCGGCCCGCCTCCGGGGTCGGGAAGAGGCCGAAGGCGAGCTCGTGGCCGTAGTCGGTCACCGGGCACGTTCCCGCAGGCAGACCATCGACTCGTGCGCCGGGCCGAGGAGCGCCTCGAGGCGGGGCAGCAGCGCGGCGGCCTCGTTGTGCCGGCTGCGCCGCTGCAGCACGCGGGCCAGCAGCACGCCCGCCTGGGCGTCGGTGGGGTCGGCGTCGAACGCCTCCCGGGCCAGCTGCTCGGCGGCGCCCAGGCGCGCGGCGTGGAAGTAGGCGCGGGCGAGCTCGGCGCGCACGACGCCGACCTGCTCGGGGGCCGACTCCCGCACCTGGGTCAGCAGCGTCTCGAGCACGGGCACCGCCCGGCCGGGGCGGCGTTGGTCGAGTAGCTCCTGGGCCCAACGGAACTCGTCGTACTCCGACCACCGCTCCGGGGAGTCGCCCTGGGAGAACGCCGTCACACGGGTGCTGTCCATCTCTCCTCCATCGCTATGGCTTTGATAGCTGCTCTCAACACGAGTGTCGCGGCCGGCATTCCCGCGCCGGCCCCGCTCACGCTCTGCTCACGCCGGGGCGAGCATCGCGGTGAGCGCCGCGACGTACATCGCCGGGTCGTCGGCGCCGCACATCTCCCGGGCGGAGTGCATCGACAGCATCGGGGCGCCGACGTCGACGGTCACCACGCCGGTCAGCGCGGCGCTCATCGGCCCGATCGTCGAGCCGCACGGCAGGTCCGACCGCACGACGAAGCGCTGCATCGGCACCCCCGCCTGCTCGCAGGCCAGCGCGAACGCCGCGGCGCCCGGGGCGTCGCTCGCGTAGCGGCCCTTGGCGTTGACCTTGAGCACCGGCCCGCCGTTGATCGCGATGCGGTGTTCGGGCTCGTGCCGCTCGATGTAGTTGGGGTGGGTCGCGTGCGCCATGTCGGCCGAGCACACGAGGCTGTCCGCGAGGGCCCGGTGCAGGTCTTCCCGGTCGCCGCCGCGGGAGAGCACGACTCGTTCGAGCAGGGTCGGCAGGAAGCTGCTGAACCCGCCTCGATCGGTCATCGAGCCGATCTCCTCGTGGTCGAACAGCACGAGCAGGGGGATGCGCGCGCCGTCGCCGGCCAGCGCGGCGTCGGCGGCGATGAGCGCCTGCACGCCCGCGTAGGCGGTGGCGAGGTTGTCCAGGCGGGGTGCCGCGACGAGGTCGCCGCTGTGCCCGAACCGCGTGGCCAGGGTGAGGTCGTGGGTCATGAGGTCGTGCGCGAGCACGTCGCGTTCCGGCACCCCGAGGCGGCCGGCGAGGAACGCCCGCAGGCCCGGACCGGCTCCGTCGGAGGCGCCCCAGATCGGCGCGAGGTGCTGCTGCGCGTTGAGCCGCACCCCCTCCTGCGCCGACTCCCGGTCGAGGTGGATCGCCAGGTGCGCCACCCGCAGCAGGGGCTCGTCGACGAGCACGAGTCGCTGGGCGATGCCGCCGGGCGCCTCGGGGTCGCGCACCGCCACGCGACCGGAGAGGCCCAGGTCGCGGTCGAGCCACGTCGTGATGAGCGGGCCGCCGTACACCTCCACCCCGAGCTGGTCCCACCCCAGCCGCGTGACATCGGGATTCGGTTTGATCCGCAGGTTCGGGGAGTCGGTGTGCCCGCCGAGCACCCGAAAGCCCGCGCTCGGCGGCAGGTCACCGACGGCGTCCGTCGACCAGGCGGCCAGCGAGCCGGCGCGGCGCACGTAGTGGCGTCCGGAGCCGGGCCAGGGGTCGGTCTCGCGCAGCTCGCTGAACCCGGCGGCGTCCAGCGCGGCGGCCGCGGTCTGCACGGCGTGGAAGGGGGAGGGTGAGGCGTCGATGAAGTCGCACAGGCCGGCGACGTGGTCGAGACGGGCTGCGGCGTCGGGCGTCGGCATTTCTCCACGATACGGACGCGGCGCGGGGCGCGGGAGTTCGCGGGCGCGGGGGGTCGCGGGCGGTTCGGGGTGGTCCGGGGTGGTGCGGCGTCGCCTGGGGTGTCGGGGGTGCGTCGGGGTGTCGGGTCGGCGGCCGGTCGGGCACGATGGGTGGATGACCGATCCGACCTCTGCCCAGCAGCCCGCCTCCGGAGCGGAGCCCGAGGAGCCGACCCGGGGCGACGGCGAGCGCGTCGTCGTCGTCACCGAGGGTGGCATGGGGGTGCACGACCCCGAGCAGGACAAGGCGCCGGCCGACCTCATCGAGCAGCCCGCGAAGGTCATGCGGATCGGCTCGATGGTCAAGCAGCTGCTCGAGGAGGTGCGCAACCAGCCGCTCGACGACAAGGGTCGGGCCCGGCTCGCCGAGGTGCACCGCCGCTCGATC
>JBDIAM010000286.1:0-4765 GCA_039812445.1 Piscicoccus intestinalis
TGACAAGGCGCGAGCCGTTATTGCAAGTAATTCGCAGCTAGCGCAGACTTTGCTCGTGCACGTGCCCGACGGATTTCTCGACCTGCCCACCTCCCTGGCGACCGGGGCCGTCGCCGCCGGCGCCATCGGGCTGGCGCTACGTCGCAGCGAACGCGAGCTCGCCGCCTCCGGGCCGGCGCTGCCGGGGCTCGTGGCGGCCTTCGTCTTCGCCGCGCAGATGGTCAACTTTCCCGTCGGAGCCGGTACCAGCGGCCACCTGCTCGGCGCCACCCTCGCCGCCGTGCTCGTCGGGCCGTGGACCGGGCTCATCTGCATGAGCGTCGTGCTGCTCGTGCAGGCCCTGCTCTTCGCCGACGGCGGGCTCACCGCGCTGGGCACCAACATCACGCTCATGGGCGTCGTCGGCGTGCTCGTCGGCTACGGCGCGACCCGCCTCGCGCTCGCGGCCACCCGCCGCTGGAGCCGCGGCCCGGCGGCGGTCGTGCCCGCCGCAGCCCTCGGCGCGCTCGTCTCGGTACCCGCCGCCGCGCTGACCTTCGTCGGGTTGTACGCCGTCGGCGGCTCCGTGCCGATCCCGCTGCCGGCACTGACCTCGGCGATGCTCGCCTGGCACGCCGTGATCGGCCTCGGGGAGGCGGTCATCACCGCGGCCGTCGTCTCCGCCGTCGTCGCCGTGCGCCCCGACCTCGTCTACGCCGTGCGCGACCGGCGCGCCGCGCTGCGCCTCGACGGCGAGGTAGTGGCGGCCGGCGATGAAACGACGCCGGCGCCAGACGAGGCGGTGCCCGCGGGTGGTGTGACGGCGGTCGAGGCTGAGACCGAGACCGAGACCTTGGTCGAGGCCGGGGCGGCACCCCGTGCGAGGGGCCTGTTCGGGCTCGCGCTGTCGGTCACCCTGCTCGTGGCCGGGCTGCTCGCGCTGGCCGCGAGCGCCCACCCCGACGGGCTCGAGTTCGTCGCGGGCGCGCTCGGATTCGAGTCCGCGGGCCGCGACTCCGCCACGGCCGGGTCGCCGCTGGCCGACTACGGGTTCGCCGGGCTCGGGGTGTGGGGCACGAGCCTGGCCGGCGTCATCGGCGTCGCCGTGACCCTGGCCGTGGCCTGGCTCGTGCTCGCCGCGCGGCGCCGGGCCGCCGACGCCGCGGCCTCGGAGCGCGAGCCCTCGCGGGTCGGCTGAGGTGTCGGGGACGCACCCACCCGACGGACTCCTCGTCGCGACCGGCAGCCCCGTGCACCGGCTCCCGGCCGCGGGCAAGCTGCTCGCGGTGCTGGGATTCGTGCTGTGCGTCGTCGCGACCCCGGCCGGAGCGTGGGGAGTGTTCGCGGCGCAGGGCGCCGCGCTCGTCGTGGTCGCCGCGCTCGCCCGGTTGCCGCTCGCGACGGTGGCCCGGCGGCTCGTCGTGGAGGTGCCGTTCCTCGTGTTCGCCGCCGCCATGCCGTTCGTCGCCTCCGGTCCGCGGATCGACGTGCTCGGGCTGTCGCTGTCGCAGGCCGGTGTGCTCGGCGGGGCGACCTTGGCGATCAAGGCGACGCTCGGCGTGCTCGCCGCCGTCGTGCTGTCGGCCACGACCAGCGCCGCAGACCTGCTCCTCGCGCTCGAACGGCTCCGGCTGCCCGGCGCGTTCGTCGCGATCGCCGGTTTCATGGTGCGCTACGTCGGCATCGTCTCCGGCGACCTGGCCAGGGCCGCCGTCGCCCGCGAATCCCGGGGAGCCACGGGCCGTTTCGAGCGGCTCCGGGCGACCGCCGGGGGAGTGGGCACGTTGTTCGTGCGCAGCTACGAGCGGGGCGAGCGGGTGCAACGGGCCATGCAGGCCCGCGGGTACACCGGCCGCATGCCCGACCTGCGCGACGTGCTCGCCGCGCCCGTCGCAGCCGTCGCGTCCGTGCCCGGCGGCGGCGCGTGGTGCGCCCTGCTGCCGCTGTGGGCGCTGGCTGCGGTGCTCGTCGGGAGGCTCACGTGACCGGCGACCCACCCCCGTCCAGCCCGTCCGGCCCGTCCGGCCCGGTGAGCCCGGCCAACCCGGAGCGTCCGGTGAGCCCGAAGAGCCCGATGAGCCCAGTGAGCCCCGGTCGGCGAGCGGAGCCAGTGCGCCCGGAGCCGGGGCGCCCGCCGGCGGTGCTGACCCACCGGCTCGCGTACGCCTACCCCGACGGCCGCCAGGTGCTCTTCGGGCTCGACCTGCGCATCGATCCCGGCGAGCGCGTGGCGCTGCTGGGGCCGAACGGGGCCGGCAAGACGACGCTGGCCCTGCACCTCAACGGCATCCTGCCCGGACCGGGCGACACCGCCTCCGGCAGCGTGGCGATCGACGGACTGGCGGTCGGACCGGCTCACCTCGCCCAGGTGCGCCGCCGCGTGGGCCTGGTCTTTCAGGACCCCGACGACCAGCTGTTCATGCCGACCGTCGCCCAGGACGTCGCGTTCGGCCCCGCCAACCTCGGCCTGCGCGGCGACGAACTGCGCGCCCGTGTCGAGCGGGCCTTGGCCCAGGTCGGGATGGGCGAGGTGGCGCAGCGGCCCCCGCACCACCTGTCGTTCGGGCAGCGCCGCCGGGTGGCGGTGGCCACGGTGCTCGCGATGGAGCCGAGCATCCTCGTGCTCGACGAACCGAGCAGCAACCTCGACCCCGCCGGTCGGCGCGAGCTGGCCGACGTGCTCGAGGGGCTCGACGTCGCGATGCTCATGATCACCCACGACCTGCCGTACGCCCTGCAGTTGTGCGAACGCAGCCTCGTCCTGGACGAGGGGCGCCTCGTCGCCGACGGCCCCACCCGCGAGGTGCTCGCCGACGCCGCGCTCATGCGCGCGCACCGCCTCGAGCTGCCGTACGGCTTCGACCCGTTGTCGGTGCCGGGGCGCGCGCGGCGCGCCTGAGGCGTTCGGCCGGCGCCGGCCGGGTCTCGAAGGTCGGATGCCGGGTCTCTCATCGCGAGACGGGACCGGTCTGGTGACGCCGAACCAGCTCCGCGGAGGCGGTTTCGCGGCAGCCGACCGGTCCAGTCCGTTGGCACAGGCTTCTGTGCGGCAAGGTGGGTGGTGGGCTCGCCAGGGCGACGCGACGGCCTCAGCCGGCGCGGGCGATGGCGGCGGCGGTGAAGCGCTCGACGGGTGCGCCGCCGGTGGCGACCTGCGCGGCGAGTTGCCCGACGAGCGGAGCGAACTTCGCGCCGTGTCCCGAGCAGGGCGACACGAGGGTGATGCCGTCGGCGCCGTCGATCAGGAAGTCGTCGGTGGGGGTGAGCGTGAACAGGCAGGTCGTGCTCGCGTACGGCTCGGGCACCAGCCCTGGCAGGTGCCGCCGCACGTAGTCGACGAGCCGGGCCACGTTCGCCGTGTCGACGACGCCGTCCTGGTCGAGCGCCGAGCCCAGCGGACGCCCCGTGCCGAACTCGGCGATCTTCTGCCCGCGGTCGCCGGCGTCCCGACCGCCGGGCAGGCAGTAGAGGCGCAGCGCGTCGGTGTCGTGGATGAACGTCGGCCACACGGACCCCTCCGCGGAGGGGTCCACGGAGGGCTCCGCGAAGGGTTCCACGGAGGGCTCCGCGAACGGGTCGGCGTACGGGAAGTGGACGGCGGTCTCCTGGGTCACCCGCAGCGCGGGCAGCGACGCCCGGAAACCCGCGGGCAGCGGCAGCCGGTCGAGCAGGGCCGGCAGAAAGCCGCCGGCCGCGACGACGACGTGACCCGCCTCCAGCGTCTGCCCGTCGGGTCCGAGCAGCCGAAAACCCGCCCGGCTCCCCACGCGCTCCACGCCCTCGACCGGCCAGTGCGTGAACACCCGCGCGCCGTGCTGCCGCGCCTGCGCGAGCATCGCCTCGACCGTGCGTTCGGCGTCGATGACCCCCGCCGCCGGATGCCACAGCGCCTCGCCGTCGATCGCGATCTGCGGCCAGCGCTCGCGCGCCTGCGCCGCGGTGAGCAGCTCGTGTTCGACCCCCGCGTCGGCCATGAGCCGGGCCAGCAGGGCCGGCTGCCGTCGCCGCCCGAAGTCCAACGAGCCGGTCCCGGTGATGAGCCGGGTGCCGCTGACCGCCTCCAGCTCGTCGTAGACCGCACGGGCCCGCACGACGAGGTCCATCCAGAACGGCTCGTCGTGGCCGTACCGGAAGATCCGCGCCGACCCGTGCGAGCTACCGTCGGCGGCCGCGGGATTCGTGCGTTCGACGACGCTCACCTCGTGACCCGCGCGGGCCAGCTGCCAGGCGGTCGCGGCGCCCGCCAGCCCGGCTCCGATGACGACATAGGTCGACGACTCCATAGGAGCCAGCCTGCCAGTCGACTGTGATCGGTGGAATGGCAAGGGCTTTCAGCGGGTCGAACCCCACACAATCCATGGCGAAGGCTAGCCTGGCCCAGGCCGTCGCGCGCCTGGGCGACGCGCCGCCCATTCATTCGGAAGTGACCACACCGCGGCCGTCAGCCCCGTATGGTCGAACTTCGAGCAATTGCGAAGGGAGCACAACGTCGTGCTTGAAGTTCGCGTGCGAGGACTCGCACCCGAGGTCGTGGCCGCCATCCGTGAGCGCGCCATCGAGAACGGCAACACCATGGAGGACGAGATCCGCCAGATCCTCTCCGAGTCGATCATGGCCCCGGAGACCGTGGGAGCCGGTGCCCGCAGTTCCTACAGCAGCCATCACCAACACCACGCCTGGGCGGCGTCGCGCGGCATCACCCGCGACGTGCGCGCCCGCCACTGACGCAACTCATCGACACAAGCCAGGGCCTGGTGCCACGTACGTGACACCAGGCCCTGGCGCG
>JBDIAM010000287.1:0-4746 GCA_039812445.1 Piscicoccus intestinalis
CCCACGGTTCCGAACGCGGAGACGACGTCGAACACCACGGCCTGCAGCGGCAGCTCGGTGGTCATGACGAGCGCGATCGTGCCGACGGTCACCGCCCCGATCGACAGCAGCGCCACCGTCAGCGCCTGCCGCTGCACCTCGTTGCCGATCCGGCGGTGCGCGATCGTCACCTCCGGCTCGCCGCGGATCTCGGAGAGGATGACGAACCCGAGCAGGAAGAACGTCGAGACCTTCAGTCCGCCGGAGGTGCCGGCCGAACCGCCTCCGATGAACATGAGCACGATCGTGACGATGACCGTCTCGTCGTTGATGTGCGCGTAGTCGACGGCGTTGAAGCCGCCCGAGCGCGGCATGATCGCCCCCGCCGTCGCCGCGTTGATCTTCGTGGCGACCGACATCGGACCGAGGGTGTCGGGGTTGGTCCACTCGAAGGCGATGAACGTCACGAAGCCGATGGCGGCCAGCAGCAGCCACCCCCAGAACGTGATGCGGGTGTGCACCGACCAGTGGCCCGGTCGGCGCCACTTCTCCCGCAGCTCGAAGATCACCGGATAGCCGAGGCTGCCGATGAAGACCGCCGCGAACATCGGCCACACGATGATCGCGTCGGCCACGTACGGCATGAGGGAGTCGGTCTTGATCGAGAACCCGGCGTTCGTGAACGCCATGCAGGCGAAGAAGATGCCGTGGCCCAGCGCGGCGAAGAAGCCCAGCCCGCGGCGCAGGAACTCACCCGTGAGGACGACCGCGACGACCGCCTCGCAGACGAACATCAGCAGGCCGATGCGCACCAACACGCGGCGCACCTCGCCGAGCGTGGCGGCCTGCCGCTCGGTCTGCGCCGCGAGGGAGCCGGAGAGGTCGAGTTTGCCGCGCACGAGCAGCGCCAACAGGGTGGCCGCCGACATGATGCCGAACCCGCCCATCTGGGTGAGCAGCACGATGACGATCTGCCCGAACGGGGTCCAGTACGTGGCGGTGTCGACCACGGCCAGCCCGGTGATGCACGTCGCTGAGACGGCGGTGAATGCGGCCGCGAGCGGGCGCACCTCGCCAGGGTGGGCGATCGGCAGCATGAGCAGCAGGGTGCCGATCACGATGACGGCCAGGAACGCCAAGGGCACGGCGCGCACCGGACGCAGCAGCGCCCGCTGCATCATGCGCCTGAACCTCATGACACCCCCTGCTCGACTCCGCCGACCGGGCCGACCAGGGTGTGACCGGCTCAGCCCCGCTTACTCTTTCGTCTGCGCGGCCCAGAGGTTGACCCCGGAGTCGACGGCGAGTTCGTCGATGCGCCGCAGCTCCTCCTGCGAGAAGTCGAGCTGGGCGAGCGCGTCGAGGCTGTCGTCGAGCTGGCGCACGCTCGAGGCACCGATGAGCGTAGACGTCATCCGCGGGTCGCGCAGCACCCAGGCCAGCGCCATCTGGGCCAGGCTCTGGCCGCGGGTCTGGGCGATGTCGTTGAGGCCGCGCACCCGGTCCAGGTTCTCCTCCGAGAGCATGCTGCGCCCGAGGGTGCCCTCCCGAGCGGCCCGCGAGCCCTCCGGGATGCCGTTGAGGTAGCGGTCGGTGAGCAAACCCTGGGCCAGGGCCGTGAACGCGATGCAGCCCATGCCCGCCTGGTCGAGTTCATCGAGCAGGCCCTGCTCCTCGATCCACCGGTTGAGCATGCTGTACGAGGGCTGGTGGATGAGCAGCGGGGTGCCGAGTTCGCGAGCGATCGAGGCCGCCTCCCGGGTCTTGTCGGCCGAGTAGCTGGAGATGCCGATGTACAGGGCCTTGCCGGAGCGCACCGCGTGATCGAGGGCCATCATCGTCTCCTCGATCGGGGTCTGCGGGTCGAACCGGTGGCTGTAGAAGATGTCGACGTAGTCGAGTCCGAGGCGGCGTAGCGACTGGTCGAGGCTGGCCAGCACGTACTTGCGGCTGCCGCCGCCCTGGCCGTAGGGGCCCGGCCACATGTCCCAGCCGGCCTTGCTGGAGATGACCAGTTCGTCGCGGTAGCCGGCCAGGTCCTGCCGCAGCATCTGCCCGAAGTTGATCTCCGCCTGGCCGTACGGCGGGCCGTAGTTGTTGGCGAGGTCGAAGTGGGTGACGCCGCGGTCGAAGGCGCGGCGCACGATCGCGCGCTGCGTCTCGTGCGGCTTGTCGTCGCCGAAGTTCTGCCACAGACCGAGCGAGATCAGCGGCAGCTGCAGTCCGCTGCGGCCGCAGAAACGGTAGGTCATCGCGTCGTATCGGCCCGGGTCGGCCGCGTAGTCGCTCATGCGCAGGTAGCTCATGGGCTCATCCTGCACCGGGCCACCGACAGGCTGCGCAGGCAGGGGTGCGGTCAGGCAGCCGGGAGGCGGCGCGGAGGCGGGCGTACGAACGGGCCTCCCGAGGGGTTGGGAGGCCCGTCGTGGCCCGTCGTGGAGCGGGCGCAGGGCGACGATACGCCCGGTGAGCGCAACGCTTGCTGAGAACTCGGGTCAGGAGCTGGTCAGGCTCGGGTAGAGCGGGAACTTGCGGGCGAGTTCCTCGACGCGGGAGCGCAGCTGCGCCGCCTTGTCGTCGTCGAAGTCGGGCGCGAGCGTCTCGGCGATGATGTCGGCGACCTGCGCGAACTCGTCCGGTCCGAAGCCGCGCGTGGCCAGGGCCGGCGTGCCGACCCGCAGGCCGGAGGTGACCATCGGCGGTCGCGGGTCGTTGGGCACCGCGTTGCGGTTGACGGTGATGCCGACCTGGTGGAGCCGGTCCTCGGCCTGCTTGCCGTCGAGCTCGCTCTTGGCGAGGTCGACGAGCACGAGGTGCACGTCGGTGCCGCCGGAGAGCACGCTGATGCCCGCCTCCGTCAGGTCGGGCTTGAGGAGCCGGTCCGCGAGGATCTTCGCGCCCTCGAGGGTGCGCTTCTGCCGGTCCTTGAACTCCTCGCCCATCGCGACCTTGAAGCTGACGGCCTTGGCGGCGATGACGTGCTCGAGCGGGCCGCCCTGCATGCCGGGGAAGACCGCGGAGTTGATCTTCTTCGACAGCTCGGGGTCGTTGGTGAGGATGACGCCGCCGCGCGGACCGCCGAGGGTCTTGTGCGTGGTGCTCGTCGTGATGTGCGCGTGCGGCACGGGGTTGGGGTGCAGCCCGGCGGCGACGAGGCCGGCGAAGTGCGCCATGTCGACCATGAGGTAGGCGCCGACCTCGTCGGCGATCTGCCGGAACCGCTCGAAGTCGAGCTGGCGCGGGTAGGCCGACCAGCCGGCGATGATCATCTTCGGCTGGTGCTCGCGGGCCAGGGCGGCGACCTCGTCCATGTCGACCAGGCCCTGCTCGTCGACGTGGTACGGGTGAACCTCGAACATCTTGCCGCTGTAGTTGATCCGCATGCCGTGGGTGAGGTGCCCACCGTGCGCGAGGTCGAGCCCGAGGATCTTGTCCCCGGGCTGCAGCAGCGCGAAGAAGACGGCGGTGTTGGCCTGGGCGCCGGAGTGCGGCTGCACGTTGGCGTACTGCGCGCCGAACAGCTCCTTGAGCCGGTCGATCGCGAGCTTCTCGGCGACGTCGACGTGCTCGCAGCCGCCGTAGTAGCGCCGACCGGGATACCCCTCGGCGTACTTGTTCGTCGCCACAGAACCCTGTGCGGTCATGACGGCCACGGGGGCGAAGTTTTCGGACGCGATCATCTCGAGCGTGGACTCCTGCCGGTCCCGCTCGGCGTCGAGCGCGGCGGCGATCTGCGGGTCCACCTCTGCCAGGGACTGATTGAGGAGGTTCATGCGCGCAGTCTGGCAGATCTGTCGTCCGCGCAAAGGCACGGTCCGCCGATCACACGTCGCCGGGCTCGTAGGTGGCCGCGACCTGCACCATGACCTCCTGAAAGCTCACCTCGGCGGGCGCCCGCACGCGGTCGTGCCGGTGCGCGAGGAGGATTCGCCGGGAGGAGGCCGTGCCCGCCAGGTCGAGGATGCGCACGCGGGGGTGCTTGGTGACGACCGCACACTGCGGGGCGAGGGCCACCCCGAGACCGACGCTCACCATCGCCTGCGTCTCGAGGTAGTCGTTGGCGGCGAACGCGATCCGCGGCTCGAACCCGGCGGCGACGGCGCTGCGACGCAGCACCTCGACGACGGGGTGATCCGAACGCACCACCCAGCGCTCGCCGGCGAGCTGCGCCATCGTCACGCTCTCGCGGTCCGCGAGCGGGTGGTCGTCGGCGACGATGAGCACGGTCGGGTCCTCGAACAGCGGGGTGAGGGCGAGCCGCCGCGGGTCCATCCGGCGCCATTCGTAGTCCCACAGCAGCGAGAGGCCGACCCGGCCGTCCTCGAGCATCGCGATGAGCCCGTCCTCCCGCTCGCTGTGCACCGTCAGCGCGACCGACGGGAACAGCTCCTGGAACCGGCGCACGACGATCGGCACGAACGAGGCGCCGACGGTGGGAAAGGTGCCGAGGTGCAGCTGGCCGCGCCGCAGCCCGGCGATCTCGTCGAGGTCGGCCTTCGCGGCGTCGAGCTGGCGGGCGACGCGCCGCGCGTGCCCGGCGAGCACCTGGCCGGCGTCCGTCGGCGTCATGCCCCGGGCGTGCCGCTGCAGCAGCGGCTGGCCGACGTCGCGCTCGAGGCGGCGCAGTTGCTGGGAGACCGCCGACGGGGTGTAGCCGAGCCGCTGCGCCGCCGCCGTGATCGAGCCGCACTCCACGACGGCCTCCAGCACCCGGAGCCGGGTCAGATCCCACACGGTCGTCTCACCATCCGATCGGTCTCCGGGAAG